>JBCCHR010000072.1:0-10806 GCA_039028655.1 Bacteroidota bacterium | reverse complement strand
GGCACCCGTACAGTTGTCGGTACCAACCGGTGCCGTATAGGTTACGATGGCACCACAATCTCCAGGATCATTACTCACGGTAATATTGGCCGGACAAACGATCGTAGGATCTTCTGTGTCGTTTACAGTTACGTCAAAACTACACATGGCCGTATTTCCGGAGGCATCAGTAACCGTATAAGTAACGGTGGTTGTTCCCACTGGGAAGGTATCACCCGGATTATGTGTTGAGGTAGTCACGGGACCAGGACAGTTGTCGGTTCCTACCGGAGCTGTCCATGTCACAACGGCATCACAAGATCCGGCATCGTTTCCAACTGTAATGTTTCCAGGACAAGTGATGGCAGGATCTTCTGTATCATTTACAGTTACGTCGAAGCTACACATCGCGGTATTTCCGGAGGCGTCTGTTACCGTATAGGTTACAGTAGTTGTTCCTACCGGGAAGGTGTCCCCTGGGTTGTGAGTTGAAGTGGTCACTGGACCTGGGCAGTTGTCAGTGCCTACTGGAGCTGTCCATGTCACAACGGCATCACAAGATCCGGCATCGTTGCTCACTGTGATATTGCCTGGACAAGAAATAGCCGGGTCTTCAACATCGAGAACGGTTACAGTGAAGCTGCAAGTCTCTACGTTGCCGCAGTCATCGGTTACTTCATAGGTCTCTGTGGTAGAACCTACCGGGAAGGTAGCTCCAGATCCAAGACCGGCGATCTGTATGGTAGTAGAAGTTCCACAAGTATCCGATCCCACTGGAGGCGTATAAGTAACCACGGCTCCACAAGTTCCGGCAGTGTTGTTCACGGTAATATTAGCCGGACATACAATCGTCGGATTTGTCGTATCAACTACGGTAATGGTTTGCACCGCGATGGCAGAATTGCCACAGTCGTCGGTTGCTGTCCATGTTCTAGTTATCGTTTCAGTATTTCCACATGCGGGAGCCGAAGAATCAGCAAAGGTAATGGTTACTCCACCACAAGTGTCACTACCAGTAGCAGTTCCTGTGTCGGCAGGAGCTGTAGAGTCTCCACACTCCACGGTCACATCAGCCGGAGCGGTTACTGTAGGATCGGTAGTGTCGACCACAGTGATGATCTGATCGGCAGAAGAGCTGTTTCCACAATCGTCAGTGGCTGTCCAGGTACGCGTGATCGTTTCAGTAAGACCACAAGCCGTAACCGAAGCATCGGTAAATGTAATGGTCACTCCACCACATCCATCGGCGCCGGTAGCCGTACCGGTTCCAGTAGGAGACGTATCATCCCCACACTCCACCGTTGCATCAGCTGGTGGCGTTACCGTCGGATTTGTTGTGTCTACCACGGTTATGGTTTGGGTACAACTTGCTGAATTTCCGGCGGCATCTGTTGCCGTCCAAGTTCTTGTAATTGTTTCTGTATTTCCACATCCTGCCACCGAGCTATCGCTAAAGGTGATGGTTGGTGAAGGATCAATATTGTCTGTCGCTGTCGCTGTACCTGTTGCCGCAGGCGAAGTATCTCCACCACATTCTACCGTGGCATTTGCCGGACAAGTAATGACTGGCGGAGTGGTATCGACAATGGCAATATCCGCGAAAGGCACCGTTGATAATCCAGCTCCAATGGCAAAAGCGTGGTCGTAATTAGAGGGATCCTCAAAATCGGCATCCGTTACCGGAATGGCCCGAGATGCAGGCGTATATTCCGTTTTATCCGGTGCTACAGCCGGGAACCCGTCTACCACCAAAGCATTCAAGTAAATGCCCGTAGGGTTTTCAACGGCTGGAAGGTTTCCACCCGGAGTTACAGAGTTTCCTGTGTACATGACCGAGTAGATATCGGTAACTCCATTGGTTGGGTCTGTGTCGCTGTCGGCGTAAGCATACATAGTTTCTCCATTGGTAGCCAAGGCAAATCCTCCAACAATCACCGAGATGCTTCCACAACCGTTACCCGAAGTGTCGGAACAGGTTACGGTAAAAGTATCCGGTGCTGTTTCGGTTACCACGATCACATCACCCTGGTCGATCTGACCACCAGGAGACGTCCATTGAAGGACAGATTCTCCCGCAGAGAATAATAAGGTAGTATTATCGAATTCGTCTTCCGTAAAGTAAACCACAGTTCCGGCAGGTACGTCCTGAGCGGCTACGAAGGCAAATGCATCCGGGCTACCAGTGTCGTGCGCCATTCCCATGATTGCTACTAATGGGTCGGAATTACTGGTATCGTCATTCGTGATCCCACCGGAGGCTGCATTAGGGGTGCCTCCATCATATCCGGTCCCTGAAGCGATCATCAAGTCTACGGTTTCGGTAGGCTCGACCACTGCATCTACTACCGGAGTAACTGATATGGCAACAGAAGTAGTTCCATTCAAAATGGTTGCTGTTCCGTCTGAGGCAGTAAAGGTGTCTGCTCCAGAAACGGTATAATCGGTTGTAAGTGTCGCACTACCGGAAACATCGAAGTTAATCGTAATATCACCGGTGGCGGCAGCGTCCAAAGTAAAGGTGTAAACTAAGGGAGTACCACTGTCCTCGACAACGCTTCCTGGTGCTACAGAAACGGTAAGGCTAGGATTGGCCGAACCGGTTGCAATGATAATGTTGGTAAACGGTACCGTCGAAAGGGTAGCTGGTGCCTGCGCATGCAGCCAGTTGGCTGTGTTTTGGAAATTCGCTTGATCTACGGTAACTCCTCTCAAAGCCGGGTCGTACTCGGTACGTTGGGGTTGTACTGCAGGGAATCCGTCTACGACAACGGCTCCTATATATACGGCAGATGGATCTTCCAAGGCTGGGATATTTCCACCTGGAGTTACGTTAGTTCCTGTGAATAATACCGAATGCACTTGTGTAACACCGTTGGTTGGATCGGCATCGGAATCGCTATACGCGAAGAAACCTTCTCCATTGGAGGCGAAGGTAAATCCGGTAATGATGGTCGTAAATGTTCCACAGGTTCCACTGTTACAAGTTGCTGTGAAGGTATCGGGAGTGTTTTCGGTTCCCACAATCACTTCACCTCGGAGAACACCACCGGCCGGTGCCGTCCAACGCACAACACCTTCACCACTCAAGGAAGAAAAGGCAAGGGTGTTGATATTAAATTCTTCTTCTGTGAAATACACTTCGGTACCCGCAGCGATATCATCAAGTGCGACGAAGGAGAACCCTTCGATACCTGGGGCAACAGCGTTATTTAATCCGGTTACAGCAACAACGGGCGTGATCGCCATGGTATCGTCGTTGACAATGGTTCCGGTGCTACCACTCGGACTTCCCACAATATAGCCGGTTCCGGCGGTTGCGGTAAGGATAACTGTTTCGTCCGGTTCCAACATGGTATCACCACTAGGCGTGATGGTTACGTTGGCTGTGGTCGCTCCATTAGGAATATCAACCGTTCCAGAGGCTGCGGCAAAGGACGCTGCACCGGATTGGCCATAATCTGAAGGGAAGGTTGAGGTTCCACCCACCGAGAAGTTCACCGTGGTAACTCCCGCAGAGGCCACACTCAATGTAAATGTATAAGTGATAGAGGACCCACTGTTTTCTACTACAGAGGCTGGGGTAGAGGTCACCGTCACGGTAGGACTGCTACATGCCAGCGTGAAACTACCGAACACGGTGGTGTTCAAAGCAGCATAGCCCTGCGCATGCAAATAATTACCTACCACTTCCAGGTCGTCTCGACATCTTCCGTCGCGAACACCGGCTCCTGCATGGATAAACTCAGCTCTACCTGGGTTTACTGCAGGGAATCCATCTACCACGATGGCATTCGGAAAATCCGGAGTTGGATTCAGTGCCGCAGGAATTGTACCACCTGAAGGGAATCCAACTTCCCCTGTGTAGAACACCGAATAGATCTCGGTAACTCCATTCGACGGATCAGTATCGGTATCGGTGTAAGCATAATATGCTTCTCCACCGGTACGCAGCGAGAAAGATCCACCAAAATGGGCAGTGCTACCACAACTACCGCCACCTGTACAGGTGTTGGTAAAGGCGTTGGTACTGGTTCCTGTCTCTTCGATATAGACCACCGTACCAGCAGTGATCACTCCGCCAGCGGTAAAACGAACGACAGACTCTCCCGAGGCAAACAAATTGGTGCCGTTATTGTATTCGTCTTCCGTGAAATACACGATCTCACCGGCGGCAAGATCTTGCGTAACCAAAAACGCAAAACCATCATTGGTCACATGGTTAGTTCCAATTACAACGGCCTTTTGGGCGAATCCAATGGAGGTCACGCAAAGAGCAATTGCAAGAGTTAGTAGAAAGGTAATTTTTTTCATTTTAATTGGTGTTAAGTTATCCTGTATGTGGTATTCTCTTGATTTTTAAGTTTTTGTTAACACAAAAATAGCTTTTGCTTTTGTCAATAGATATACGTACTTCTACGTAATTTTTTTGGCACCTTTTAGGTGCAGATATATGGATTTTGCCAGCCCGCATTGGGTAATTCTTCAAATGCCTCGTACAATGACTCGGCAACAGAACCTTCCATGGTAGCGATGACCGGGTTGTGATATCCTGTTTGATTGTATTCGAAATTTCGCACCTTAAATGAATCGATCAGGGATTCGTTTCGATCGTTGTACTGTAAAGTGCCTCGGGGAGTGGTAATTTTTTTATTCTGAAGCGATTCCCCCATTTTTGCAGCCATAATGCCTTCCGAAGAAACACAGGCAGCCACACTTTGTCCTACCTCGTAACCGAGTAAGGCCATAATGTTGGGAGTATCGTTATGAGCGGCCGAGTAGGCCGATTTGAAGTTTGTCATTATTTCGTTGTCGTCGTCGAACGACCAATTTGCTACGGAGATCACATTGGATATCTCGTGATTTCGATCCAGGAAGGATTCGTCGGTCATGAGGGGGATGGTCACGATCGGGATCTTACCGTTGAACTCCGACTTTGCCAATACATCGAACACCTTTTGGGCTTCCTTGTAGCTAAAAATAGCGTAGATCACTTCGGGTTCCGACTCGGCGATGCCCTGGATCATGGCCTCATAGGTTTCGGACTTATAATCCATAGGCGCCACATAGAATTGGACCACCGAGCCACCTTCGCTCACAAAACCTGTGTTAAAAGTAGTGGCCATATGGTAGCCTCCATCATACATGGACGAGATTACCATACCTTTTTTACCAAGGTTTTTGGCCGCATAGATTCCTGCTGCGTAGGCCGATTGCCACACATTGAGGGTGTGATGGAGCACATAGGGCCCCCATTCGTCCTGTTTTAAAACAGAACCCCCCAGATCGATACGAACCAGGGGTTTCTTGTAATTATTAAAGATGGTGATGAATTCGGCCAGACGATTACTGCCACAAAATGCTAACGTGACTGCCACGTTTTCCTGTAGAATCAGCTTCTCTGCAATCTTAAGCATGCTCTCGTCGACTGCGTTTCCAACGCTTTCTACTATGTATTCGGGATCGACACCTTCCGGAAGTTCCTTCGACAGGACCATTTTCAGGCCATTGAGAAAGTCCATGGCCAGTGTTGGGAACATGTCCGATCGTGGAAGTAGGATGCCAATCTTCAAATTCATCTTATTCGTTTAGTTACGAGATGGGAAAAGTCCTTGGAGGCAGATCACAAAATTCACCACGGTGTACGGCTGAATGTTATTGTGAGACTGTCCACCACCAGCGGCTCCTCCGGTTACACCAGCCAGTGTCTGGTTGGGTACCGGGTCTTCGTTGTAGGCTCCGGGGTTGTTCGATAAATATTTTCCAGATACCGTATCTTCTTCTCCATCGGTATTATTCACCAATACAGAAACGGGGTGAATGTGCGAGGGAATTTGTGCGGTAGTAAGGGTTACATCTTCCTGACCGCCACGTTGTCCAAGCGGTCTGTTCGTTAATCCAGGTCCATTACCCGCGTGCATAGGCACTCGACCTCTCATTTCCGGCAGCGCGAATGTGGTTCTACCATCTCCTCCATAGATAGTTCCCAAAAGGGAGAATAACGCTTGGTTTTGTGCAATAGGTAACAATTGTCCGTCGCAGAACGCCCAGTTTCTAGGGGCAAAATTTCCGCCGAACATCCAAATGACTGCTAATACTCCATCCATAATATTTTATTTTAGTTTTAAGTTAGTTAGTTTAAGATCTCGATGGGAATATCCCAACAAGACAGATTACAAAATTGACCGCGATATACGGCATGACATTGTTGTGGGATTGTCCTCCCCCGGCTGCGCCCCCAGTGGGACCTGCTAGAGTTTGGTTAGGGACAGGATCCTCATTATACGCACCTGCATTGTTAGAAAGATATTTACCCGCAACCGTATCTTCTTCTCCATCCGTGTTGTTCACTAAGATCGAGGTGGGATGCGAGTGGGAAGGAATTTCGGCCGTGGTAAGGGTCACGTTTTCCTGTCCGCCTCTTTCTCCAAGACGTCTGTTGGTAAGTCCAGGACCATTTCCTTCGTGCATTGGAATTCTTCCTCTCATTGCAGGTAGGCCAAATGTGGTTCGGCCGTCGCCACCGTAGGTGGTACCTAAAATTGAGAACAGTGCTGAGAACTGTGAAATGGCCAATAACTGGCCATCGCATAAGGCCCAATTCCTGGGCGCGAAGTTCCCGCCGAACATCCATATTGTTCCGATTACTCCATTCATATTGCTTTATGTTTAGTTAGTTTTTAAGTTGAATTTTATCGTCGTTGTATTCAGGAAAGTTTCGGAGGTGGGGAATAGTTTGTCTCCAAGGGCCTGATTTTCTTCCCAGTGTTTTGAGGAAATATAAGCATCGGTTTCACCAACACCCAGTTCTGTAAAATACGAACTGCCGTTGTGATTCACCTTAAAGTAGATACGGGCCGTAAGGGCCGTTTCTTTACTGGGGAAATCGGTAATGAAGTTGTAAGTACCATTTTGATCGGTCGTAAGCTTCGCTCTGTGTCGGTACTTGGACGAGTTGGGCGACTGATGCCAGACCTCTATGGTGGCTCCCTCCAAGGGAGTGGTACCGCTCTTGTCGTAGAGCACACCCTTTACACGAACGTGTCTATCGAATAGCGTGGTCCTGAGATCAGTTTTTTCCTCCGAGTATGGATTGTAACCGTCATACGGTATTTCGGAAGTAAAAGCGGCAACTACATCAGAAGAAATAAATGCGAGACCAGTTGTTGCCATGGCAGTTTTCTGCAGGAACAACCTACGCGAGGTAGCTTTTTTCATAATTGAGTTAGTTAGTTAGTAGTTCTTAAAAATAAGACTTTTATTGGTGGAATACCAAATTTAATCCATTGTAAATCAGTTTTTTTCCGAATTCTAACGAATGCTTTTTTAGCTATATATCTGGTCTTTAGGCGTATAGAATAATTTGATTTGCATGGATCGACAATCCTTAACGATTCCTTCATTCAGCATTAACAAAAAAAGGCCCGCATGAAATGCGAGCCTTTTCAAACTGTGTTACAACGCTTAGTTACGTGATGGGAAAACTCCCTGTAGCGCGATACAAACATTGATTCCCAGGAATGGGTTTCGGATGTTGAAGGATTGTCCTCCACCTACACTGGTTGGTGCTGCAAGGTTGGCGTTGGCATCTTCTGCAAACGAGTCGGCCCGATTGGCGATGTGCTTGCCACTTGGATCTGCCTCTTCTCCAGCCGCAGTGTTCACACCAATATTGTGTGTATGCGGTGGTATTTGAGCAATGGTAAGCGTATGATCTACGGCTCCTCCTTTTTCTCCCCAACTGATGTTGTCCAAACCTGCTCCCTGCCCGATATGAACAATGGATCGGCTTCTCAAGTCCGGCAATGCGAACGTCGTACGTCCGTCACCTCCGAAGGTAGTACCTAGTAATGAGAAAAGTGCCGTGTTTGAACTAATAGGTAGAAGAGCTCCATCGCATTTTGCCCAACCGCGGGGTGCGAAGTTAAATCCGAATGCTTGAATTTGTCCGATAAATGGTTCCATAATTGTTTTGTTTAGTTAATTAATTAATACTGTTTTTTCTGATTAGTTTCTGGAAGGATAGATTCCCTCTAGTGCGATACACACCTCAATTCCCAGGAATGGGTTTCGGATGTTGAACGACTGTCCACCACCAACACTCGTAGGTGCAGCGAGATTGGCATTGCTATCTTCCGCGAACGAGTCGGCGCTATTGGCAATATGCTTTCCGCTTGGATCAGCTTCTTCCCCAGCGGCCGTATTGACTCCCACTTCATGTGTGTGAGGTGGAAGTTGTGCGATCGTAAGGGTGTGGGAAGTGGCTCCCCCTTTTTCACCCCAGGCGATGTTGTCCAAACCGGGCCCGTTTCCAATATGCACGATGGAGCGGCTACGTAAGTCCGGCAATGCGAACGTGGTACGACCGTCACCTCCGTAAGTGGTTCCCAACAAAGAGAATAGCGCACTGTATTGTGAAATGGCCAATAGTTGACCGTCGCATTTGGCCCAACCCCGAGGGGCGAAATTAAATCCGAACGCTTGAATTTGTCCTATAAAAGGCGTCATAACTTTAGTTTTAAAAGGTTAATAAAAGATTGTCTTCAACTTAACGTAGCTAAGCTATAGCGGCAAATTGTAATCTCCTATATGTATAAATACGTATTTTACTATGGAGCAAAAAAAAGGCCGCTCATAGGAGAGCGGCCTTTTTTATGTTGGATGGTCGTTATTTGATCATCTCATAACTGCGTTTAATAAAGGCAGTCATTTCTTCACCTCTCAGCAGGTTTTTGCTGAGCTTCGCCAAATCGAGGGCCTGATTCACCAGCCTTTCTTTCTTCTTTTTGGTCTTAGTGTTGAGGATCTGCGCTACCAATTCGTGATTGGTATTTACGATGAGGTTGTACATCTCGGGCATCTGTCCCATGCCAAACATACCGCCTCCGCCGCTGGTTTTCTGCATGTCCTTCATACGGCGCATGAATTCCGGTTCGGTGATCACGAAAGGATTGGCATTGCTGTCCATGGCCTCCAGTTGTACCGAGAATTTATCGGCAGGAATCGTTTCTGATAGGAAGGTCTGCAAGGTTTCCTTTTCGTCGTCGGACAGTTTGGATAAGGTGGTGTCCTCCTTTTTAATGATATTCTCAATCGGATCGCTATCTACGCGCACGAAGGAGACCTTATCTTTTTCGGATTCCATTTTTTGAAGCAGGTGACTTATGATGGGCGAATCCAGTAGAAGTACTTCGTAGCCTTTGTCTTTGGCTGCTTCGATGTAGCTGTGTTGTTCTTCCTTATCGGAAGCATATAGGATCACTAGTTTATCGTCCTTGTCTGTTTGCAGGTCCTTGATCTTTTCCGAGAGTTCGTCAAAGGTGTGGAACTTGCCATCCACGGTGGGATACAGGGCAAAGTCCTGTGCTTTTTCAAAAAATTTCTCTTCGGTGAGCATTCCGTATTCGATCACGATCTTGATGTCGTTCCATTTGGCTTCAAAATCCTCACGGTTGGAGTTGAACAAGCTTTTCAGTTTGTCGGCCACTTTTCGAGTGATATAGCTCGAGATCTTTTTTACGGCGCCATCGGCCTGCAGATAGCTTCGAGATACATTGAGCGGGATGTCTGGCGAGTCGATCACTCCCCGAAGCATAGTGAGGAATTCTGGTACGATACCTTCAACATTATCGGTCACGAACACCTGGTTCTGGTAGAGCTGGATGCGGTCCTTCTGGACACTCATATCGTTCGTGATCTTCGGAAAGTAGAGTATACCTGTAAGGTTGAACGGGTAATCCACATTTAGGTGAATGTGGAATAATGGTTCTTCGAATTGCATGGGATACAATTCCCGGTAGAAAGACGCGTAGTCTTTATCCTCCAGTTCGGAGGGCTGTTTGGTCCAGGCCGGATTTGGATTGTTTACGATGTTGTCCACCTCTTGGGTTGGAGCCGGATCATCTTCCTTTGCGTCCTCGGGCTTTGGGAGTGTTTCGGTCTTGGTGCCAAACTTAATAGGGATGGGCATGAATTTGTTGTACTTCACTAACAGCTCCCTGATTTTCGCCTCTTCGAGAAATTCGGTAGCATCCTCCGCGATATGCAGAATGATCTCTGTACCTCGTTCGGTGCGTTTTCCTTTCTTTAAGGTATAGTTGGGCGAGCCATCGCAGGTCCAGTGAGCCGCTGGCTCGTCTTTATAGCTCTTGGTGTGGATCTCTACGGTATCGGCTACCATGAAGGCAGAATAGAATCCAAGACCAAAATGACCGATGATCCCGGCTTCCTCACCGTTCTTATCCTTGTATTTTTCGATGAATTCCTCTGCGCCTGAAAACGCGATCTGATTGATGTATTTTTCTACTTCTTCGGCGGTCATTCCCAGTCCCTGGTCCAGGATACGCAATTGTTTGTTCTCCCTGTCGAGGAGCACCTCGATCTGCGGCTCACCGTAGTCTACTTTGGCTTCACCGATGTTGGCGATGTGCTTTAATTTCAGCGTTGCGTCTGTGGCATTCGAGATGAGCTCGCGAAGAAAGATCTCGTGATCGCTGTATAAAAACTTCTTAATTAATGGAAAGATATTCTCTACCGATACATTAATAGTTCCTTTACTCATGGTTATATGTTTTGATGTTATTTTCGGTTAACGAGGTGTTCTAGGCAAATAGGGTACCATACTCGGGTTTGTGACAGGATGTCACCTTTACATGCAAAAACAGTCGCTGTAGCCTAGAGCGATGGGAAGTGCGCTATGAATTCCGAAGAAAAAAGAATCAACCAAAAACAATGTAAAACCGTTGAAAACTAAAATTTTAACAAAATTTTGTTTAATTAATTTTGCAAAAGATTAAACAACTGTTGTATATTTACAGTATCAAAATAGGT
>JBCCHR010000071.1:0-11075 GCA_039028655.1 Bacteroidota bacterium | reverse complement strand
GAGACAGCAGCCCATTGGGCTGGTTGGATTAAAATGCTTCCTACTTCTCGTAAACGACCTTTTGGTTCCCTCGAGGATCACTATCGTACTAGTGGGATTCATCGCTGTTTATTGGTGGGGACGCATCTCGTTCCAGCTAAAAGACTATTCCTTCAAGGAACTGACAGCTACTAAAAACGTGACTGCGGGAATATGGACCATGAACCTGCTCATTACTTTTTTGGCGCTCACCTACACCACATTATTTGTTTATCTCTTAAATCAATAATCTCATGAAAAAGATAGTCATTGCCGGAGGCACAGGATTCTTAGGAAAAGTCCTCATTCAATATTTCAAAGAACGTGTAGCGCAAATTGTGGTGTTGTCCAGGAAGGAAATGCCCCCTAGTAAAAATGTAAGATATCTTGTTTGGGATGGTAAAAATCAGGGGGAATGGAGCCAGGCGCTGGAAAACACCGATGTACTGATCAATCTCGCCGGAAAATCTGTCGACTGCCGATACAATCAGAAAAACAAGGACCTCATTCTGTCCTCCCGTATCGACAGTACCCGAGCTCTGGGCCGGGCTGTTCAAGCGTGCACCAACCCTCCTAAAGTTTGGCTCAACTCGTCTACAGCTACCATTTACAGACATTCGCTACAAACTAGGATGGACGAAACCAACGGAGAAATCGGGAATGGATTCTCTGAAAATGTTGCCAAAGAATGGGAACGGGTATTCTTTAGCTTCAAGTTGAACCACACACGTCAGGTAGCTTTGCGAACTTCCATCGTACTGGGGAAATCAGGTGGCGCCTTTATTCCTTTAAAATGGCTTACCACACTAGGCCTGGGAGGAAAACAAGGAACCGGGACGCAAAAGGTAAGCTGGATCCACGAACAGGATTTCGTAAGAAGCATCGACTTTGTTATTAAGAACGAGAAGATCAATGGGGTAATCAATGTTGTTTCTCCCTCCCCAACAAACAACAAAACCCTACAACAAACACTCCGCAAGCGGGTTGGAGCACTATTTGGAATACCACTGAGCGTTGGGCTATTGGAACTTGGCGCGAAGATCATGCGAACAGAAACAGAACTGATCCTAAAAAGTAGAAATGTGGTCCCAAAGAAACTATTGGATCACGGATACGACTTTGTCTATCCATCACTTGACGACGCTATTCAGGAACTCTTAATGTAACGACATCATGAAAACCACCACACTTCCCTTCAGAATACAAACCAAAAAGAACCGGGCTTCTCGTTCAGAGATCATCGATTTCTACAACGAGGCTACCGAGGATTACAGCTTTTGGAGTCGAGACCTCAACATGCACTTTGGCTATTTTAGGCCGGGGATTACCAACCCATTTCGGCGCGATAGCATGCTTAATGAAATGAATCTCCAAATCTATAAACGCCTCAACCTGCCTGGGCGCGCCACTGTAGCCGATCTAGGCTGTGGTATGGGCGGGACCATGCGTTACTTTCTCAAGCAGAATCCGCTGCTCACGATGCTGGGTGTAACCCTCTCCGGTTTTCAGGTCCGGGAAGGCAATCGGTTGCTAAAGGACACCAAGGGATTGATCCTTGAGGAAAACTTCGAGCAAACCAGCATCCCTAGCGATTCGATGGATGGAAGCATCGCCATCGAGAGCTTTTGCCACTCCGGCCATTCTGTGAATGCCCTCAAAGAGGCGTATCGCATTCTTAAACCTGGAGGAAAATTTGTCATGGCCGATGCATTTCTCAAGAAATCACCCAACCAACTCTGCTTTGGAAGTAAGTATTGCTACGAGGCACTTTGTAATGGATGGAGCCTGGACGGCCTTGGTGTGATCGACGAGGTGATCGACCACCTCAAGGGCATCGGATTTCGGAAGGTGACGGTAGAAGACATTTCACTGCGAGTCGCTCCATCCGTCTTCCACGTACCCTTTGCGATTGGTGGTTTTTTACTGAAGAACCTCTTCCGAAGAAAACCACTAAAGCGCCAAAGTTGGAACAACCTAAAGGCCTCTTTCTACGCCCTGCTATCCGGGCTGCATATGAAGGATTTCGGGTATTATGTGATCACTGCTGAGAAATAGGTCCACCTTCGCTGAAGCTTCGGTGGATGAAGAAAGCATGGAGCAAGAAGCTCGAAGTCGGAAGTCGGGAGTCGGGAGTCGGGAGTCGGGCGTCGGGCGTCGGGCGTCGGAAGACTAAGAGAATAAAAAAAGAAGAAGAAATGACGGTTATCAAATTACAAACACAAATAGATGCACCCATTACCGATGTTTTTGATCTGGCAAGAGACATCGACTTTCATATGGAATCGGCTTCATCGACGAATGAACAGGCCATCGCCGGACGCACCTCCGGGAAGATCAACTTTGGGGAAACCGTAACATGGCGAGGTCGGCATTTGGGTGTTGCCCTCAAGCATACCAGCAAGATCGTGGCATTCGAACGACCTTTCCGGTTTACTGATGTGATGATCAAAGGCCATTTTAAATACTTTGCCCATCAGCATATTTTTGAAGAAAGTTCTGGCGGCACGATCATGACCGATGTGCTAACCTATCGAGTGCCCTTCGGAATAGTTGGACAGTGCTTCGATACCTGGATACTTCGTCGACATCTTACACGATTTCTAAAAACGCGAAATCAGGCGCTCAAGACCCAATTGGAGACGACCCACTTAGCGAGTTGTAGAAAGGTATCATAACGAATAATTTCCTTTTGGAAGTAAATTAGATAATCTTTGTTATTTTTGGGAAAAAGTACGACAGAGAATTATGCCAGCCATTAACTTAGATCCAAATCGATGGGTAGATCGATACTCCGATTACTTGTACAATTATACCATTGTGCGGGTGAACGATCACGAAATTGCCCAGGATTTGATTAGTGAGACGTTTTTGGCGGGTTTAAAATCCAAGGAGAACTTCAAAGGTGAGGCGAGCGAGCGAACCTGGCTCATCTCTATCCTGAAACGAAAGATCATCGATTATTATCGCAAGATCAATTCGAATAAAGGGAAGGCAGAAGTGCGAGTGTCGTACAACGATTCGGAAAGTGAGGGTGATTGGCTGGAAGAACGTGTGAGCGACCCTTACGACAAGACAGCGGAAGATACGATGGAGAACGAGGAGTTGGGAATGGCCATCTTTGGATGCCTGGACGGGCTTCCAGAGAAACAAGCCACCATTTTTAGAATGAAAACTATCGATGGGATCGATACCGAAACTATCTGTAATGAATTTCAAATAACACCGTCTAACTTGTGGGTAATCATCCATCGCGCTCGAAAAGCGATGGCCGAATGCCTGGAAAGTAGCTGGTTTTAGACTAGATTATGAAGATAAAATTAGAATGCCACGAGGCCAATCACCTTTGTGATAAGAATCAATACAACGAGACCACCTTTTGGGAGCGGGTCAAGTTGACATTTTATCTTATTTATTGCGGGGCGTGCAGAAAATACACCAAGCGCAACAATAAACTTACAAAGGCGATCAAAAGCCCGGAGGTACATACAATGAGTTCTTCTGATAAAAGCCGCATGAAGGAACGCCTGCGTCAGGAGCTCTCCAAATAGGCATACAGAAAAAGAAAAATAAACATCCAAACAATCGGGATACTCTCGACCCAAAACGAGGCAAAGTATCTCGATTGTTCTTTTTTACTTCGGAATATAAACACAGCCGAGATCACTGCGATCAGGATGCAACTAATCAACTGCGCCCAAGCTCCATCGGGCTTCAGGAGTTCAACCACAACACAGCCCAGCAATAACACGTAACCCAGCCATTTGGTACGTTCGACTCCTAAGAGCTGCGGAAGCGTACCTAATGACGGGCGGTCATAGGCAAGGTCGCGGATCTCGAACGGTAGTGTCCACGCGATCACGAACAAGAATCGTTGCAACAAGGTATAACCAATGCCATCCGCCACTTCTCCGGATCCGGCCCAAGGGATGAGCACAGTTGCTCCTGCCCAGACCATACCTACCACGAAGATCTTCAGTCCCGACAGCGATCGCAGGCTGAACAGGTGACTGCTTCCCTTATCGGTACGTCTCGAACCGTGTAGAAATGGGATCGCGTAGAAGAAGGTTAGTACGGCTAACGGAAGCACGGTGTACCAAACCTCCACCGGAGAAACGATCAGGAAATAGAGTCCAGCCGGCGCACATAGGAATGAAAAGAGCTGGATAGCCTTGAGCGACGAAGTAAGCGTTTTGTGATGCCAACCTGCCACGGGAGCGTACTTCACAAAATTGTAGCCCGTAATGGTTCCGAAGAAAATAAACCCCATTACCTCCCAGGAGCGTTCAAAACCAAATTCAAGGACAGTAATCCAGGCAAGCGACGTAACTGCAAGGGCCACATGCACAGAGGCATCTACATAAAAAGAAATGATTTTTTTAAACCAATGCATGAGCTGGAAAGGTCAAAGTATACGGCACGAAGACGGGTGTCCCATGGTCGTGTTTCAAACAAAAATACCCAAACTGTTAGTAACTGCAGATTTTGGTTAAAAAAATCTACCTTTTCACCCTGAGAGGTCGAAAAAGTTAACCTTTTAAGTTGTAATTTTGCTTTCTGTTGGGAATTTGGCAATTCTCTGCGAAAAACCTTTGTTGAAATTATTAGATGTTCACCATTAGACCCAGGATTTTATGAATACTTCATCCTTTGCCCTGCGGCATATCGGACCGCGAAAAAGCGACCTTCCAAAAATGTTTGAAACCATCGGAGTTTCCAGTATGTCTCAACTCATTTCAGAAACCATCCCAGACGATATTCGATTGGGGAAAGACATCGAACTGGATCCGGCAATGAGTGAGCAGGAATTCCTGGAACATATTGGTGATTTGGCAGCCCAGAACCAGGTATTCAAATCGTTTATTGGGCTGGGATATCATCGTGCCAATACCCCGCCGGTCATACAACGAAACATCCTGGAGAATCCGGGATGGTACACCGCCTATACCCCCTATCAGGCCGAGATCGCACAGGGCCGATTGGAGGCACTGCTCAATTTCCAAACCATGGTTGCCGACCTTACCGGGATGGAATTGGCCAACGCTTCCCTGCTCGACGAAGCAACCGCCGCCGCCGAGGCCATGTCATTGCTTTTTGCGGTACGCGATCGGGCTCAGAAAAAAGCCGGGGTAGTCAAGTTTTTTGTTTCTGAAGAGATTCTGCCTCAAACTCTGGCCCTCTTACAAACCCGTTCCCAGCCGCTGGGTATCGAACTAGTGATAGGCGATCATGAGGCATTTGATTTTTCTTCGGAATTCTTTGGTGCCATTCTTCAATATCCGGGCAAAAGTGGAATCGTACACGACTACAGCACGTTTGTTGAGCAGGCCAATGCGGCTCAGATCAAAGTGGCAGTGGCAGCCGATATCCTGAGTCTGGTAATGCTGAAGTCTCCGGGAAGTCTCGGCGTAGACGTCGTAGTGGGTACAACACAACGATTTGGAATTCCCTTAGGATATGGCGGACCGCACGCAGCCTATTTCGCCACGAAGGAAGAACACAAGCGCCACATCCCCGGTCGAATTATCGGGGTAACCAAAGACACCGATGGCAATCGCGCACTGCGTATGGCACTTCAAACTCGTGAACAACACATCAAACGAGACAAGGCTACTTCCAATATTTGTACGGCACAGGTGCTGCTGGCAGTTATGGCTGGTATGTATGCGGTCTATCACGGACCCGATGGTTTGCGCCATATCGCCGGTACGGTGCACCGTTCGGCAATTACACTGGCCAATGCACTAAAGCAACTGGGCTTCGAACAACAGAACGAACACTATTTCGATACGCTTTCTATTGCGGCCGATGCGGCCAAGGTGAAAGCTGTCGCAGAACGCAGCCAGATCAATTTCTATTATCCGGATGCCGGTTCCGTTTCCATTGCGCTCAACGAGACCACCACGCTCAAAGATCTAAATGCGATCGTTGGTGTTTTTGCTGAAGTAAGTGGTGGAACAGCCGAAACTATTTCAGCAATAAAAGAAGGAAACGCCATCCCCGTAGCAGCTGCCAGGACTTCGGAATTTATGACCAACGAGGTCTTTAACAGCTACCACAGCGAAACAGAATTGATGCGATACATCAAGAAACTGGAGCGCAGGGACCTGGCACTCAATCATTCGATGATCTCATTGGGATCCTGTACCATGAAATTGAATGCTGCCGCCGAGATGTTACCATTGAGCGATCCGCGATGGGGTAATATCCATCCGTTCGTACCGGTGGAACAAGCTGCCGGTTACCAAAGCATGCTCAAGAAACTGGAGGATCAGCTCACCGAGATCACAGGCTTTGCCGGCACTTCCCTCCAACCCAACTCCGGAGCTCAGGGAGAATATGCCGGACTTATGGTCATCCGTGCCTATCACGAATCCCGCGGCGAGCACCATCGAAACATCTGCCTGATTCCTTCGTCGGCTCACGGTACCAATCCTGCCAGTGCTGTGATGGCAGGAATGAAAGTTGTGGTCACCAAAGCCACCGAAGAAGGCAATATCGATGTAGAAGACCTTAGAGCCAAAGCCATCGAGTACCAGGACAACCTGGGTGCTTTAATGGTTACCTATCCATCCACCCACGGCGTGTACGAATCGGCCATCAAAGAAATTACGGGCATCATTCACCAGTACGGCGGACAAGTCTACATGGACGGTGCCAACATGAATGCGCAGGTGGCACTAACCAATCCCGGAGCGATTGGTGCGGATGTTTGTCACCTCAACCTTCACAAGACCTTTGCCATCCCTCATGGAGGTGGTGGACCCGGGGTGGGACCCATTTGCGTTGCAGAACAATTGGTACCCTTCCTGCCCAACAACCCGGTGATCCCAACGGGTGGTGATCAGGCCATTTCGGCCATTTCGGCGGCACCCTGGGGGAGCGCTTTGGCATGCCTGATCTCCTATGGATACATTTCGATGTTGGGCGAGAGCGGACTGCGAATGTCTACCGAGTACGCCATCTTGAACGCCAATTACATCAAAGAGCGCCTTAAAGGTGTCTTTGATGTGTTGTATGCTGGTGAGAAAGGTAGGGCGGCACACGAAATGATCATTGATTGCCGACCCTTCAAAGAGCACGGGATAGAGGTTACCGACATTGCCAAGCGATTGATGGACTATGGGTTTCATGCTCCTACGGTTTCGTTCCCGGTAGCCGGTACCATGATGGTTGAACCTACCGAAAGCGAGAGTAAGGAGGAATTGGATCGTTTTTGCGATGCCATGATCTCGATTCGCAGGGAGATCGACCTGGCCTCGAAGGAGGATGCCAACAGTCCACTTAAGAATGCACCCCATACTCAAGCGATGGTAACCAGTGACAATTGGGACTTCCCTTACAGCAGAAAGGAAGCAGCCTTCCCGTTGGATTACATTGCCGATAATAAGTTTTGGCCTTCGGTGCGACGCGTTGACGACGCCTATGGCGATCGCAACCTTATTTGCACCTGCGACCCTATCGAAGCCTATATGGAGGCATAATTGAACCCCCTTTAACGCAAATAAGGGCGTGTGTTTTGAGAAATTCTCAGTTTTTTTACGATATACTGAGAATACAGCAATACTAGGCGATTTCGAAGGATGAAATAGTGCTGCTTGACTTCAATTGGTTATTTTTGAAAAATTTCATCCGAAATGCACAGTACCATTACCGGCTCGGGTTGCTTTATCCCTTCGAAGGTTGCACCCAACAAAGGCTTCGAAAAAAATGAATTCTTCAACCTCGACGGATCCCGTTTCGGCAATGAAAATGCCGACATCATCAAAAAGTTCAAAGCCATTACCGGCATTGAAGAACGTCGCTACATAAAAGACAATCTGGTTACTTCCGAGATCGGTATGATCGCTGCCGAACAGGCGATCGCCGATGCAGGTATCGACCCCGAAACGCTTGATTATATCATAGTAGCGCATAATTACGGGGATATCAAGCATGGATCGCAACAGAGTGATACCGTTCCCAGCATTGCTTCCCGGATCAAACACTTGCTGCGAATCAGGAATCCACGCTGTGTGGCTTACGACATCCTCTTTGGTTGTCCGGGATGGGTAGAAGGCAGCATTCAGGCGCATGCGTACATTCGTTCGGGAATGGCCAAACGTTGCCTGGTGATCGGTGCGGAGGCATTGTCCCGGGTGATCGATCCTCACGACCGAGACTCCATGATCTACAGCGATGGTGCCGGAGCTACGGTTATCGAGGCCGGAGACGATCCCGAATCGGGAGCCATCCTTTCTCACCTCACTACCACACATACGTACGATGAGGCACATTTTATTCATTTCGGTGCTTCCAACAATCAGGAACTCACCGACGCGCGGCGATACATCAAAATGTACGGTCGCAAGATCTACGAATTTGCACTCACCAACGTACCCAACGCCATGAAAGAATGCCTGGACGATAGCGGTGCCAATATCACCGACGTTAAAAAAGTGTTCATCCACCAGGCCAATGAAAAGATGGACGAAGCCATCATCAAGCGCTTCTACAAATTGTATGGAAAAGAAGCACCGGAAGATGTGATGCCCATGACCATCGATAAATTGGGCAATTCGAGCGTTGCTACGGTTCCTACGGTATTCGACCTTGTAAAGCGAGGAAAATTAGGGGAACACGAAGTAAACAAAGGAGATATCGTTATCTTTGCCAGTGTTGGCGCAGGTATGAATATCAACGCCATTGTTTACCGAATGTAGTTATGTACGAAGGAAAATATCCCAAAAAAAGATATAAACATACGCTCAAATTTGTAAAGGAACACATCTCTAAAGATGCTGCTATCCTCGATCTGGGTGTTTCCAATCCGTTTTCGGATATACTGATGAAGAACGGATATCAGGTAACCAATACCCAGGGAGAAGACCTCGACCTGGACACCTCTGCAGTGCAATCCAACACCTACGACGTGGTCACGGCATTCGAGATCTTTGAACACCTGGTTTCTCCCTTTAACGTGATCAACGATATCAAAGCGAAGAAGTTGGTGGCATCAGTTCCATTGAAACTGTGGTTCGCTTCTGCCTACCGCAGCAAGACCGACGAACGGGACCGCCACTATCACGAATTTGAAGATTGGCAATTTGACTGGTTGCTTGAAAAGGCTGGTTGGCGAATAAAAAAACGGGAAAAGTTTACCAATCCGGTAAAAAAGGTTGGCATCCGCCCTATCCTTCGACGGTTCACACCGCGCTACTATCTGGTATATGCGGAGCGATCTTAAAAGACCATCGTTTTTGTGTTAAGTTTCTACATCATCATACCCGCTCATAACGAAGAGGCTTATCTCTCGAAAACCCTGCAATCGCTATGTGAGCAGACACTTTTACCCAAAAGATTGGTTGTGGTGAACGATCATTCAACGGATGGTACACAGCATATTATCGACCAGTTCTCCGAACAATATTCGTTTGTTTCCGGGATAACAATTCACTCCGAAGACGAGCACGTCCCCGGCGCAAAAGTGGTCCGCGCCTTTTATCGAGGTAAAGAGCTGCTCGATGATGATTATGACGTAATCTGCAAGTTCGATGCCGACCTGGAGTTTCCAACCAATTACCTGGAAGTTGTAGCAGGCACTTTTCTTCGGAATTCCGGGTGCGGCCTGGCGGGTGGTTTCTGCTACATTGAACACAATGGCGACTGGGTACTGGAAGGGCTCACCAATACCGATCACATTCGAGGAGCGCTGAAAGCGTACAAAAAGGAGTGCTTCGAACAAATTGGAGGCTTGAAGCCCAGCATGGGCTGGGACACCGTGGACGAGTTACTCGCACGATACCACGGCTGGCAGGTGCAAACGATTGAATCCTTGCACGTAAAACATCTGAAACCTACCGGAGCAACCTACAGCAAAGCCTCGGGCTTTAAACAGGGGCAGGCATTCGGAAAAATGCGATACGGTTTCGTCCTCACGGCAATTGCTTCCATCAAATTGGCCTCTAGAAAAAGGTCGCTGGCCTACTTCTGGCATTGCCTTCGAGGATTCTTCAGCATAAAAAAAGATCACCTGGTTTCTACGACCGAGGGGCAGTTTATTCGACAACTGCGATGGCGTGGGATCCGTAAGAAGATTTTCTGAATAATAACGGGTAATTAATGTACCGATCGCTATTTTCTCACTATTTTTAGTACGTTATAAATAATTCCTATGAAACTCATCATCACCACGATTTGCCTTTGCCTGTGCGTCACGGTCTTTGCACAACCTGACACGGTTAGCGCAGTGAATTCAGCAACAAAAAAACCAAAGAACATCATCCTCCTGATCGGGGATGGCACCGGACTGAGCCAAATTTCCGGCCTGCAGTTTTATACCGAAGATGCCTCGAACTACGAACAGTTTCCCGTGGTAGGACTCATAAAAACATCGTCGTCCAACTCGTTGATAACCGATTCGGCGGCTGGGGCGACCGCATTCGCCAGCGGGATCAAGACCTATAACGGTGCGGTGGGCGTGGATGCCTCTGGTGCTCCGGTACCCACTTTGGTGGAGCAGATATCCCCCATGGGTATGAAAACCGGGGTGATCGCGACCTCCTCTATCACCCATGCCACACCTGCCTGTTTCTACGCCCATGAGAAAAGTAGGCGTAATGCAGAACAAATTGCCATGGACCTTGCCAATTCCGATATCGATTTCTTTGCGGGCGGAGGATTGAAATTCTTCAACGAACGAAAGGACAACAAAGACTTGCTGTCCGCAATGAGAGCCAATGGATTTTCCATCGAAACTTTAGCCTTGTCGCCTTCGGGGGCCTCCAGGCAAGGATTTTTGCTCGCTCTTGATGGCATGCCACGAGTTACAGAAGGTCGTGGAGATTTCCTTTTAACCGCTACCCAAATGGGCATCCGTCATTTGTCACAGGGAGAAAACGGATTCTTTCTCATGGTGGAAGGTTCTCAGGTCGATTGGGGCGGACATAGCAATGAGACTGAGTATGTGATTACCGAACTGATCGATTTTAATAAGCTAGCAACATCGGTGTTGGTGGTGCACTGGAGCAGGAGGGGAAGCCTGTAGCTTACTTTTCTCGTAAGTTCATACCTACTGAGCG
>JBCCHR010000070.1:0-11122 GCA_039028655.1 Bacteroidota bacterium | reverse complement strand
TACTTAGCGATGCTGGCGTGCTCTATTCCGAAGAAATAAAAAAAGAATTACGGGTACTGCGCAAAGAGGGGAAAACGGTATCGTTCATAGCGGTCGATGGCGAATTGCAAGGATGCATTGTTTTTCAGGACAAGATCAAAATAGGGAGTGAAAAGGCCATCACCTACCTGCAGCAGGTAGGTGTTAAGGTGATCATGCTCACCGGCGACCATGAAACAACGGCTTCGGTAGTGGCAAATGATCTTGGGATCGCGCAGTGGAAGGCGGGGATGCTACCTCAGGATAAACTACAGGAAGTGGAGCGGCTTCAGGCACAGGGGAAGGTGGTTGCCGTTGCAGGCGATGGGATCAACGATGCTCCGGCACTGGTGCAAAGCGATGTGGGGATCGCTATGGGTACAGGCACCGACGTGGCCATAGAAAGCGCGGCCATCACACTTGTTTCGGGCGATCTTCGAGGCATTGCCAAGGGGTACCGACTGAGCAGAAAAGTGATGAAAAATATACGGCAGAACCTGTTTTTTGCGCTTGTTTATAACAGTTTGGGGGTGCCTATTGCTGCCGGTGTATTGTTTCCGGTATTCGGATGGCTACTTTCGCCCATGATCGCGGCCGTGGCGATGAGCTTCAGTTCTGTCTCGGTTATCGGGAATGCGTTGCGACTTCGCAATGCCGATATTGGGTAAGGTTTGATTATCTTTGAACAAATCAATGGACCCATGAACAAGACCAAGCGAATCCTACTGTATGCGATCACCATTTTCGTGCTCATTTTCACTTTTGTCTGGAACTATTATATGGTGCAATGGGAATTGGCCAATCCGGAGCGAGCGGAAAATACGGTTCGGGTCGATACCTTCGTGCTCTGGCCATTAGTGCTAACCTTGATCGCCCTATCGCTCTATCAGCTTTTTAAGAAAAGGGAGTGATCCTTGGTCGTTGGCAACTAAAATTCTTAGAAAAGAAAATGGCCCTTGCAAAACTGCAAGGACCATTTTTTGTATACTCTTTTGGTTTACGATTACATCATGCCCGGCATTCCGCCGCCGCCCATAGGAGGCATTGGAGGTGTGTCTTCTTTGATGTCAACCAGCGCACATTCTGTGGTAAGGATCATTCCTGCCACCGATGCGGCATTCTCAAGTGCGATGCGCGTTACTTTCTTAGGATCGATGATCCCTTCTTTTAGCATGTCTACGTACGACTCGCTCTTGGCATCGTAACCATAGGCCTTCTTGCCGTCCATCACCTTGTTGATCACCACCGAGCCTTCGCCACCGGCGTTCTCCACGATCGTTCTCAACGGAGCCTCGATGGCTCTGGCAACGATCTGGATACCAGTGGTCTCGTCCAGGGTGTTGGTGGTAAGCTTGGCAAGAGCTTGCTTGGCGCGAACCAAGGCAACACCTCCACCGGCTACGATTCCTTCCTCAACAGCTGCACGTGTAGCGTGCAGGGCGTCGTCTACGCGATCTTTCTTTTCTTTCATTTCCACTTCACTAGCAGCTCCTACGAACAGTACGGCAACCCCTCCGGCCAACTTGGCGAGGCGTTCCTGTAGTTTTTCCTTATCGTAGTCGCTGGTCGTGGTTTCGATCTGCGCTTTGATCTGCCCGATGCGAGCTTTGATATCTTTCTTGTTTCCGGCTCCATTCACCACCGTGGTGTTGTCCTTATCGATGGTTACAGTTTGGGCCGTTCCCAACATCTCCGGAGTGGCATTCTCCAGGGTAAATCCGCGTTCCTCAGAGATCACTGTTCCTCCCGTAAGGATGGCGATATCTTCCAGCATGGCCTTACGTCGATCACCAAAGCCAGGGGCTTTTACTGCGGCGATTTTCAAGGCTCCACGAAGCTTGTTCACTACCAGGGTAGCCAATGCTTCTCCCTCTACATCCTCGGCGATGATCAACAGCGACTTCCCTTGCTGGGCCACCGGCTCTAATACCGGTAACAGGTCTTTCATGTTGGTGATCTTTTTGTCGTACAAAAGGATCATTGGGTTCTCCAACTCAGTTTGCATTTTGTCACTATCGGTCACAAAATAAGGAGAGAGGTACCCACGGTCAAACTGCATTCCTTCCACCACATCCACATAGGTTTCGGTTCCTTTCGCTTCTTCCACGGTGATCACTCCTTCTTTCCCCACCTTATCGAAGGCAGTTGCGATGAGCGTACCAATGGTATCGTCGTTATTGGAAGAGATGGCAGCTACTTGCTGTATTTTTTCGGAAGAATTCCCCACTTTGGTCGACTGTTTTTCCAAGTCGCCTACGATGGCCGATACGGCCGAGTCGATCCCTCGCTTAAGGTCCATAGGGTTGGCACCTGCGGCGACGTTTTTAAGACCTTCCTTCACGATGGCCTGCGCCAACACGGTTGCTGTGGTCGTACCGTCTCCAGCCAGGTCATTCGTTTTGGAGGCTACCTCTTTTACCATCTGGGCACCCATGTTTTCGAGTGCATCTTCCAGTTCGATCTCTTTGGCCACGGTAACTCCGTCCTTGGTTACTTGTGGTGCGCCAAATGATTTGCTAATGATCACATTGCGTCCCTTAGGTCCCAATGTTACTTTTACTGCATTTGCCAATGCGTCCACACCGCGTTTGATCGCGTCCCGTGCTTCCACATCAAATTTTATATCTTTTGCCATAGTTCTATGCTTTTACGCTTTAAGCCGAAACTTATCGCTCCATTGTTTTGGTTTTATTTTGAAGAATTGATTGCGGCTGTTACCAAGGGTGGTCTTCAGCCTTTTGCTTGCTATCGTTAGATGATGGCCAGGATATCGTCCTCTCGCATGATGAGGTAGTCCTTGCCTTCGAGTTTGAGTTCGCTGCCGGAATATTTTCCGTAGAGAACTGTATCGCCAACCTTAACGGTCATGTCGTGGTCTTTCTTTCCTTTGCCCACGGCTACAACTTTTCCCTGTTGAGGTTTTTCCTTAGCCGAATCCGGAATGTAAATTCCCGAAGCGGTTTTGGTTTCCGCTTCCTGAGGTTCGACCAATACCCGGTCTGAAAGTGGTTGAATTTTTAATGCCATTTTCAATATGATTTTAGTGGTTTATTTTCAATTAGTGCTTCGCTATTTTCAGAAATTATGCCAACCGCAATTATTCCTGTCAATCTGAAATAAAAATGCCAACTTGTCACAAGCTGGCATTCTCAATGTTGTTATGTCCTTCAATCGAGGCTGTTTTGACAGTAGTGATTAAGGGATCGAATCTGTCGATGCGTTGGTATCCGGAGCTGGCAACGTCGTTGCTTCAACATCCGGGTTCAATAGGTTGGTGGTTCCTCTTCCATCGAAAAGAGAGATGTTGGAGAACAGGATCAAGGCCAACAGGATGATGGCAAGGGTCCAGGTACTTTTGTCGAGGAAATTGGTCGTGTTCTTCACGCCACCGATCTGCTGTCCACCACCGCCACCGAAAGTAGACGAAAGTCCTCCTCCTTTTGGGTTTTGAACCATGATGACAACCACCAATAGAAAGGCGATCAGGATGATGAGGATCAGAAATATTAAAAACGTGCTCATTTTGTTTCTTTTATCAATTTTTGGATTGCCCGAATTTGGTCTGCAAAGAAACCACTTTTTTCGGGATTTTTCAAAATTAAAATTTTATATGCCTGAATGGCCTTTTTGTAGTTTTTTTGCTGCAAATATACCTTGGCCAGCGTCTCTGTCATCAGGCTGTCCGAAGTTTTGGTAAAGGGCTTGGCGAGGTTAATATTCTTGGTGGCATCCGGCCTTGGTTCCAGTTTGGGTTTTTGCTGAATGAATTTGTCGATCAATTCAAACTTTTTCGACTTCTCATCCTGTTCTGTAGTTGCCGGTAATGGGGCCGTATCGTCGCTGTCTGAACGTGAAATAGGGTTCGCCGAAGTGAGTTTCAACCATTCACCGAAGGTATGGGTGTCGGCCCGGGTAAAGGGCAGGGGCGCGTCCACTTCCAGAGAAGGGGTAATTGATTGGTTGGAAGGCGTTTGTGTTTCCTTTTCTTTTATTTCTTCTGAAACAGTAACCGGCGGGACCTCCTTTCGCTCAAAGAGATGCGGGTCGAGGATGGCTTCGGCCTTTTTCATTTCGGCCTTCATTTGCTGTTCCAATTCCAAACTCACCAGCTCCGAAACATCTTCCGAAACTACCTCCATATCCCGCACGCGTTCACTGTGCTGCAGGATGCGTTCGGAGATCTCGTTTTGCACAAATGATTCCGAAGTAATATACTCGAAAAGAATATCGCGATCGGTGGTATAGGCTGCCGTCACCTTCAGGGCATCGTTATACAGAAAACTATTTTCGTTCTTAAGTCCTTTGAGTTGCAGGGCGCGCGCACTCTGGAAGTACGGGTACTTTTCCAGGATCACCTCCAACTCGCCCATAACCTCGGGAGTGATGGAAGCCGGATTGGCCAAAAGCGCTGTGTAGGTTGCCGTATTCATATTACCAATCGGCCAAAGAGGCGTTAAAGATATCCTGTGTAATTCGCTCGAAGATGGCAGCCAGAGCGTCATCCAATTGCGATCCTACCAACTGCGAGGTGCCTCCAAAATCGAAATAAAAGGAGAATCGTTGTTCAAAATCCTTCTCCGGTTCCAGCTGGTTGAAAAACCGTACGTTCACAGCGATGGTAAGTCGGTTTTCTGCAGCGGTACTCTGGGACGTAGCGGTAATGGGTGCCACGTAGTACTGGGTAATCTCGCCTTCGTAGGTAAGATCGCCACCGTTGGTTACCAGTCCGAGGTTGGTTTGATTGAGGATGAGGTCCTGCAATGCCAAGGTAAATTGTCGTGCTACCTTAGGTTCGACCACGGCCGCTGTGTTGATGAAATTATTTACCTGAAAACTGGTGGCATCACCCACACTGGCCCCGGTAAACGAGTAACTCACCTTACAGCCTTGAAACAAAAAAAGGGTGGCAATGAGGACACAAGTAATTCGAAAGGATCGCATCATAATCAAACCGCAAGCTACAAATTATATTGCTTTATTTTACGATACAATGTACGCTCGCTAATGCCTAGTTCTTCGGCTGCGTCCTTGCGTTTGCCACCGTACTTTTTGAGGGATTTTTTGATGAGCTCCAATTCCTTGTCGTGCAAAGAGAGGCTTTCTTCCTCCTCGATCTCCTCGGCAAAATGATATTTGTCTTCGGTTTGCTGCTGAATAGGTTCGGCTACCGTTTCGGCGATAGGCATTACTTCCACATTGTGGGTATCCGGCTCATCGCTCGACACGAATGCGGCCAGCGACTGGGTGTGATCTTTGTCTTCAGCATACATCTTCGAGAGCAAGGTGCTGTTCTCCTCCCGCACCTCGGCCACATTACCGGTTTCCATCAATTGGGTGGTCAATTTTTTGAGGTCCGAAATATCCCGTTGCATGTCAAAAAGTACTTTGTACAGGATCTCACGTTCGTTGCTAAAATCGCTTTCCGGTTTCTTGGTGCCGATCACTGCAGGAAGGTTGCTTCCCACATCGGGCAGGTAGGAGCGTAGCGTCTCGTAGGAGATGGTCCTGTTTTGCTCGAGTACCGAGATCTGCTCGGCCACGTTACGCAATTGACGGATATTACCGCCCCATCTGTATTTCATTAACAGATCGACGGCCTGCTCATCCAATCGAATGGTGGGCATCTTGTATTTTTGTGCAAAGTCTGAAGCAAACTTTCTGAACAAGAGGTGGATGTCTTCATCGCGTTGGCGCAACGGAGGCAATTCGATCTCCACCGTGCTCAAACGGTAGTAGAGGTCCTCACGGAACTTGCCTTTTTCAATGGCGTCGGCCATGTTTACGTTGGTTGCCGCCACGATACGTACATCGGTCTTTTGAGCCTTGGAGGATCCCACTTTGAGGAATTCCCCGGTTTCCAAAACTCGCAGTAAACGTACCTGGGTGGGCAGGGGTAATTCGCCTACTTCGTCCAGGAAGATGGTACCGCCATCGGCCACTTCGAAATACCCGCTTCGCGTGGCAGTAGCTCCTGTAAAGGCACCTTTTTCGTGACCGAAGAGTTCACTGTCAATGGTCCCTTCCGGGATGGCACCACAGTTCACGGCAATGTACTTCCCGTGCTTTCGATGGGACAGCGAATGTATGATCTTTGGGATGCTCTCCTTTCCCACACCGCTTTCCCCAGTGACCAGTACCGAAATATCGGTAGGCGCCACCTGTACGGCCTTTTCGACTGCACGGTTGAGTCCGGGATCGTTCCCGATGATTCCAAAACGTTGTTTAACTGCTTGTATATTTTCCATGTTTATTCTGCGTACGTAAATTCAAAAGGCCGAAAGCCGAACATCACATTTCCGCTTCTTGGCAAACGATTATTTTGAATGGTGATGTTTTGAGTACGAACCTCTTCCCATTCCACAGGACGATTTAAATCGGTATCCACCAACCAGTAGTGAGTGACAAAATCATTTTCCAAAAGCCCTAAACTGCCTTTGGCAAAAATACCGTCGTTGAAGGCTTCGGGAGTAAGCAACATTACATAATACGATGGTCTGGTGATATTTTGAAAAGGACTACTCACATTGTCAAAATAATCCCAGCCCCCAATGTACCTGTCAAAGAAAACATCGTAGGTCTCACTCGACGGTATATAGATTCCCGTATTGAAGCGAAACGAGTCGACCCGACCTTGATTGTCATATTCATACACCTGTTCATCATAATCATAACTATCCGAACCGGTTCTTCGGAACGATTCGCACCGAGTTACTTTTCCAGCGCCGGTGAGGGTATATTTTTTTCTGAAAAGATTGGGCGGATCGTCCGGTGTGATCCATGTTAAGGCATTACTGTCATGTATAACCTGCCATGTTCTTGACTCCGTTGTGCCATTTCTTGTTTCTTCAATAGTTAGACTCGAAATGTTATTCCCTGAGTAGGCGTAGACATAGCGGTCGGTACCGTCGTCTACCTGCATGATGACCTCGGTGAGGTTATCGCCCTGGTAAATGAACTCTGTCAAAACCTCGTCGATCTGGTTGAGTACCTTGTCAAACTTTCTACCTCCATCTGTGAAGGTATGCCTGGTTTCTTCCAGTGAATTGATATTATGGGAGTACTCCACCAGGATGTTCCCACCATCCAAGGTAGCCGTCGGATCGTCGTCGGACTTACTGCAGGACAGAAGCACCAATAACACTAGGAGAATGTTTCCTTTGGTGAGGGTGTGGATTTTATGTAGTTGCTTCATAGTTCCTTCAGTTATTCTGCGTACGTAAATTCAAAAGGCCGAAAGCCAAACATCACATGCCCACTTCTGGGAAGGCCATTGGTTTGTTTCACGATATTTTTCGGTCTGATGAGTTGGTATTGAACAAATGCGTTTAAGTCGACATTAACGATCGAAAAATGAGTCACGAATTTATCTTCCAGAAGCCCAAGACTCCCATTTTCGAATATCCCATCGTAAAACACCTCCGGGGTAAGCAACATTACCTGATAGGCGGACGCAGCTAGATTTTTGAATGGACTTACTACATCATCAAAATAGTCCCATCCCCCAACGGTCCATCTTCGAACATCGTATAAATATTGTCCGTCCGAAGGCCGATAGGTCGCACCTCTTAGTTCATATCTAGAGACCAGGCCTGCGTCGTTATATTCATAGTCCAAATCAAAATATTCGTAGGAATCGGACCCGGTTTGTAGATACGATTCCACCTGTGTCACTTTTCCTGAAGCGTTAAAGGCAAATCTCTGTCTGAAAAGGTTGGGAGGGTCATCAGGTGTGACTACGGTTATGGTATTATTGTCATGAATATAGTCGGTATTACGGGTTTCGGTTACGTCGTTTCTTGTTTCTTCAACAGTCACGTTTGTAATGTCGTTACCGGAGTAGGTATAGAAATAGTGGTCGGTGCCTTCGTCCTCCTGCACGATGATCTCGGTCAGGTTATCACCTTGGTAGATGAACTCTTTCAATACTTCGTCGATCTGGTTAAGTACTTTGTCAAACTTTCTGCCTCCATCAGTGAAAGTGTGTCGTGTTTCGCTCAAGGAATTAACGTTGTGGGAGTATTCAAGAAGAATGTTTCCTCCTTCCACTAAGAAAGGGTTGTCATCGTCCGCCTTGTAACAGGCTAACAAAGTAAAAATCAGTAGGAATGTGGATAATTTTCTCATCATCTTTTTCTAATAAGATACGGCCTTCCCTATCAGGGTTGCGCTGGTGCAGTCGTGAATTTTCACCATTACAAAATCGCCCACCTGGTACTGTTCCTTGGGAAACACCACCACTGTGTTGTATTGCGTGCGGCCACTCCATTCGTCCTTGTTCTTATGCGATTCTTTTTCGATGAGCACTTCCATCGTACGTCCCACGTACTGTTGGGTGCGATGCGCACTGTGCTGTCGTTGTAAATTGACCACCTCAATAAGACGTCGTTTTTTTACTTCCTGCGGAATGTCATCCTCCAGTTTACGCGCAGCAAGCGTTCCAGGACGCTCGGAATACATGAACATAAAACCAAAGTCGTATTTTACATACTCCATCAAGGATAAGGTGTCCTGATGATCTTCTTCGGTTTCGGTGGGAAAACCTGAGATCATATCCTGCGAAATGGCACAGTCGGGAATGATCTCTCGTACCTTGTCGATAAGCTCAAAATACTCCTCCCTGGTGTGCTGGCGATTCATTTCTTTCAAAATCCGAGTGCTTCCGCTCTGTACCGGAAGGTGGATATAGTTGCAAATATTATCGTGTCTGGCCATGCTGTGCAGCACTTCTTCGGTCATGTCCTGTGGATTGCTGGTTGAAAAGCGGAATCGCATCTTCGGCTGTGCCGTTGCGACCATGTCCAGTAGCTGTGCAAAATTGGTGGCAGTAGCTTGCTGAATAGGCGAGGCTTTCTTAAAATCTTTTTTCAATCCTCCTCCATACCAAAGGTAGCTGTCCACATTTTGTCCCAACAGGGTCACCTCTTTGTATCCCCTAGCGGCCAGGTCGTTCACTTCCTCCAAGATACTCTGCGGATCTCTACTTCGCTCACGACCTCGGGTGAACGGAACTACGCAGAACGTACACATATTATCGCAGCCTCGCGTAATGCTTACGAAGGCGGTAACGCCATATCCTCCTAGTCGCACCGGAGAAATGTCGCCATAGGTTTCGTCCTTTGATAGGATCACATTTACGGCATCACGACCTTCTTCTACTTCCTTTACCAGGTTGGGCAGGTCCTTATAGGCATCCGGTCCAACCACCATGTCTACGATCTTTTCTTCTTCGAGAAACTGCTCTTTCAGGCGTTCCGCCATGCAGCCCAACACCCCTACTTTCATGTTGGGGTTGTGTTTTTGTTTGATGGCATTGTATTTCTCCAGGCGCTTACGAACGGTCTGCTCGGCTTTGTCTCTGATGGAACAAGTGTTTACCAACACCAGGTCGGCCTCTTCCAGGTTCTGGGTAGTATTAAATCCTTCACCCGCCAGAATAGAAGCCACGATCTCACTGTCGCTAAAGTTCATTTGGCAACCGTAACTTTCCAGGAACAGCTTTTTCTGATTGCCGTTTCTCTCTGCTGTGATCAAGGACTCGCCTTGTTTGGTTTCGTCGATAATTTTTTCTTCCATCTGTGTATTTATGGGCGTCTATGGACAAATCAATGAGTGTGCAAAGTTACAAATATAATGGAGTTTATGACAAATTGGCAGGTAACTTTTTTATACATTTGTAATCCAACTAATAAACCAAATTTCATGAAAACCACCATCTTCGAAAAAATAGAGAATTCAAAATCGGTTGATTTTGGCGATATACTTTCCAAAAGTTTTGAGCTGTACAAGAAGGTATTTCAGGAAGGACTCATGCACACACTGGTGAGCCTGATCGTTGTTATTCCGTTTATCCTGGTTATCTATATTCCTTTACTACCTATGTATATCGATATGATCCAGTATGGTGGGGATCCTTATTACTACGGAAACGAACCTTTCTTTTTAGAGTCCCCGGTGATGATGATCGGGTATCTTCTGTTGATCTTCGCACTGTCGATATTGATGCAGGTGGTTACCATGTCGATCTACGGACATTTCTTCCTGGCCTTGAAAAGAGCTGATCTGGGTACGAACGAAGATATTGGTGGGTACTTTGATCTATTGAAGAATCACTTTGGTACCATACTCATGTTAACACTTGCCACTTTGGGTATTGCGCTGCTAGCCGCCTTGCTGTGTTACCTACCTATATTATATGTAATGGTACCGTTGCAATTGATCCTGCCTATTTTCGTGTTTAATCAGGACTTAACGACGGGCGATGTGATCAAGGCTGCCTTTAAGTTAGGGAACAAGTATTGGGGTATTCTTTTCGGATTGATCATCGTGGGAGGTATTCTGGCTTCTCTTGGAATGCTCGCCTGTTATATTGGACTTGTACTTACGGCCTTTTTTACGTACATCGTGATTTATTATTTCTACAAGGACAGCATCGGATTTGATGAGCCTACCGAGGATATTTCAGTATAAAAACAACTAAAATTTTCGGTCAATTTTGAAGTAATTGAAGCGTGAATTAGCCCTTCGATTCGGAGTGTAAAAAAAAATTCACATACTTTTGTACTCCAAATTTATTGACCATGGCAAAGAATTTAGTGATTGTTGAGTCCCCGGCAAAGGCCAGAACTATCGAGAAATTTCTTGGAAAGGATTTCAAGGTTACCTCGAGTTTTGGGCACATTGCAGACCTTCCCTCGAAGGAGTTGGGCGTTGACGTTGAAGGAGATTTCACCCCTAAGTATATTATTTCAAATGATAAGAAAAGCCTGGTCAAGGAATTGAAGTCATTGGCCAAGGCGGCAGAGATGGTATGGCTGGCCAGTGATGAGGATCGGGAGGGAGAGGCGATCGCCTGGCACCTCGCCGAGTCGTTAGGTCTTGATAAGGAGAAGACCAAAAGGATCGTTTTTCACGAGATTACCAAGTCGGCCATTTTGAAGGCCATCGAAAATCCAAGACAAATTGATTACAACCTGGTGAATGCGCAACAAGCGCGTAGGATCCTGGATCGTTTGGTTGGGTACGAGCTATCCCCGGTTTTATGGAGAAAGGTAAAAGGCGGACTTTCGGCGGGTCGAGTGCAATCGGTTGCCGTGCGATTGATCGT
>JBCCHR010000069.1:0-11207 GCA_039028655.1 Bacteroidota bacterium | reverse complement strand
CTTCCAAAATACATGTAGCATGAAGTCCCCACACAATGGTATACCCACCTCCAAGCAAACACCAACCCCTTTTTTTGGAGGAAGTTCTTGCAGAGGTAACTAAGATTATCCAGCAAGGTCGTTTTGTCGACGAAGCCTTTAGTGAAGACTACCTGGTCACAGTTGGTGTACACGTAAAAAAGAAAGCGATCACCATCAACGAGCAGGAAGTGTCGCTCATCATTTGGGATATTGAAGGGAACACCTCCATCGAAAAGGCGCGAAATTCGTACCTCATCGGGACGCAGGGATTTATCTATGTATTCGATATCAGCCGACCCGAAACCTACGAGAATCTTGAGTCGGAGTTAGGCTACCTTGCCGAGCATCATTCAGGTGTTCCATTTAGCCTTGTAGGTAACAAGAGCGATCTGTTTACCACCGAGTTCAATCAGGAATTTTTTAAGGAAGCTATCTACGAAGCCTGCCATTTCACCAGCGCCAAATCGGGCGACCAGGTGGAAACACTTTTCATGGATATCGCATCCAAAATGTTGTGATATGGCCTTGAGCGAACTTAAAACGAATTTCGCAGACAAGCGGATACAGCAGCTGGAGGTTTCTGAAACCGGAGAGATCCTAGCAACAGACAATACTTTTTTTGAGATTCCGGATGGCGCCAGTCTCGCGACCTTGCATCCTTTTTTAGAAGGCATTCAATATGTGCTACCGTCGCTCGAAGTTTCCACTACTTTTCCTTGTGTGAATATTCAATTGGGAGATGTCGATAAGATCGTTGATATCGAGATCGTAAAGAAAAAAGGAAAGATCTTCATGCTTATCCTCGATTTCACCGAACACTATGAGGACTCGCATCCACTTGTTCAGGAAAAGAATGAATCGACCATAGCCAAGAACAAACTTACCTTCGAAAAACATTTGTTGCAGGCCAAAGAGCATTTTAAGAATAACTTCCTGGCCAACCTCAACCACGAGATCAGAAACCCCCTTAATAATATGTTGGGCTTTGTCGACCTGCTAGGCGAGACGAAGCTTACCTACGACCAGAACGAACTGATCAAGATCATTCGAAAAACTGGGAAACACATCAAACAATTGATGGACGATATGCTGGATATCTCCAAGATCGAACGCGGTACCATCACGATCAAGAATGTGAATTTCTACCTTACCTCCATTGTAGCAAGTTTGCAGCAGCACTTTTCGATCAAGTATGGAAACGAAACCGTGGTTTTTGAAGTGGAGGTGTCCGACAAGATGCCCAAAACTTTCATTGGGGATCCTGTGCGACTCAACCAGATCTTATTCAACTTGTTGGAGAATGCTTTCAGAAATACCAAAGAAGGAAGTGTTCGATTGAAGATCGATTCCGAAGATATCGAAAACAATCAGGCCATGGTTCGCTTCGAGATCTCCGATTCTGGCAAAGGAATCCCCGAATCCCAATTGGAGCGGGTGTTCGATTCCTATTACCAGCTTCAGTTGGACAAGGAAAAACCCATTGGAGAAGGTCTGGGCCTAAAGATCGTTAAAGACCTGGTAGACTTGCTGCAGGGTAGTATCCAGGTGAGCAGCGGTGTTGGCGAGGGAACTGTTTTTGTTTGTCGCTTGCCGTTCGAAAAACGCAAATCGGTGCGCGAGAAAAAGACGGTCCAGAAAGGGTCGGGCATATTCCAAAGCAAGCGAATTTTGATCGTGGAAGACGAACCCACCAATCAAATGCTCTTAATGAAAACCTTTCTCAACAACGACAAAGGCTATGTGATCGAGATTGCCAATAACGGAAGTCATGCGATGGAAATGCTGGAAACCAGGAAGTACGACCTGGTGTTGATCAAGAACAAATTTCCAGACATGAATGGGGTGGATCTCATTCGGGCGATCGAAGGTCATTCCAAACAGGAAGTGGCAGCACTCCCCATTCTAGTGGCGACCGGAAGTACCATGCCCGCCGAGCAAGAAGAGTTCAAGGAAGCCGGCGCCGAGATGATTCTTCCAAAACCGTATACAAAAAAAGAGCTTTTCAAAGGAATTGAAAAGCTCATCAGATAGCGGGTTGCTTTCTCTATTTTTTATTCAACAGGTAGCGATAATCTTCCAGGTCCAAACCTCCCTGGTAGATCTGTATGGATCGCTTGATCAATTTTTCAGCAAGGGCGTCCGTATATCCTAGTGCAATCGCGTATTTTTCGATCAGTTTGCGCTCGTCGTCATCAATATCGTGATCGGCATAGATCATTTCGAACAGATCGTGCATGCGCTCCAACCGATCCTGGGCACTATTCTCCGGTTGCAGTGGATACTTGGAAGGATCCTTCAAAATGGCCTCATAATCATGCTCGCTAATGTTCAGTTTTCTCGCCAATCGCTTCATCAATCCTTCTTCCGATTCGGTAATCACTCCATCAACCGTGGCAATATTTACTATGGAACCAAAATGACCCAGATTTCTGGCATGCGCCCCACTCTTAAATAAATCTTTAAATGACATAGGTAAAATTTAAAGTACAAAGATACTCTTTGTTATGATTTTTTGCTGAATTATTCTTCGGAAAAAACAACAAATAAAAGACGAGGTTGTCCATCACTTCCGTAAAATCTGTACTTTTAGATTTGAGTTTGAAACGGTAAGGCAAATACCGATGAAGAAGGACTAAAAGAATCCTTTTCCACGATGCACCTATACCGCGAATATCTATAAACCTTCCCATGCAACCATGAGTCTGAACGATCAACGCCATCTTTTTAATCTTTCTTCGGAAATTACCTATCTCAATGGTGCCTATATGTCTCCTCAGCTGCGAAGTGTAGAGGCTCTTGGCGTGGCTCAACTTCAGAAGAAATCGAGACCCGATCAGATCACCGTTCCTCATTTCTTCGAGGACAAGGAACGCCTTCGTTCGTCCTTCGCCCAACTCATCCATACCAACGATCCTCAACGAATTGCGATCATTCCTTCGGTTTCCTTCGGAATTGGTACCGCTCTTAAAAACATCCCCTTCGAACGTGGCGATGAGATCGTGGTCCTGGAAGAGCAATTCCCGTCCAATTTCTACGCATGGAAACAACTGGAAGCGGAGCAAGGGGTTGTCGTTACAACCATTTCGGCCCCTCCCATAGCCCAAGGCAGGGCCCAACATTGGAACGAACAGATCCTGGAAGCTATTTCGTCCCAAACCAAGTGCGTGGCACTACCGCAGGTTCATTGGGCGGATGGTACCAGATTCGATCTGCCATCGGTACGCCAGCGAACCAACGATGTCGGGGCCTATATGGTGGTCGATGGTACGCAAAGTGTGGGAGCTATGCCCTTTTCAGTAGAAAAAATCAAACCTGACGCACTTATTTGTGCCGGCTACAAATGGCTCATGGGAGCCTACGGTCTAGGGGTGGCCTACTACGGAGAACGATTTGACAATGGACTCCCACTGGACAATAATTGGATGAACCACGAGGGAGCCAACGACTTTGCGAACCTGGTCAATTACAACACCCGCCTCAAACCCAAAGCCGCCAGATACGACATTGGGGAGTCGAGTAATTTTATCCTCGTCCCCATGCTGGCCGAAGGGATCCAACAACTGTTGAAATGGACACCGGAAAGCATTCAAGACTACTGCAGATCCATCAGTACAGGGGCCCTGGAACAACTAAGAGATAGTCCGTACTTCGTTGAAAATGAAGCCCATCGCGGGCACCATCTCTTCGGAATCTACCTGCCTGATAACAGCGCGATGCCGGGCATTAAGGAGAAGCTTGCCAGCAAGGGAATCTTTGTATCCTATCGCGGCAATGCCATTCGCATATCTCCTCATGTTTACAATACGAAAACCGACATGGAAAAGTTGGTTTCCTGCTTCGTTTAGTCAACCCCCTGTAGTATCTTTGCCCACCTATGAGCAAAAGTTTGGTGCGCTCGTTATTCGATCAGTCTTCGTCTGTGCGAAAACTAGGGGAAGCTATATCCCAATCTCAAGCATTTCGTTCCGAAAACAAACAGGCATCCATACCCGAAATACAGGTTTCCGGGCTGGTGGCATCGGCCGTTACCATTGCCGTGGCTTCGGCATTTAAGTTGGCAGAATTGCCTTTTTTGTTTATTCTGAATGACAAGGAAGACGCCGCCTATCACCTCAACGACCTGGAGAATTTGCTGGGCGATCAAAACGTGCTGTTCTATCCCGGAAGCTACCGAAGACCCTACCAGATCGAGGAAACGGATAATGCGAACGTACTGCTACGTTCGGAGGTATTGAATCGCATCAATTCCCGAAAGAAACCCGCCCTAATCGTTACCTATCCCGAAGCACTTTTTGAAAAGGTGGTAACACGGAAAGAATTGGAGCGCAACACCCTTAAATTGGGGGTTGGAGATCCGGTTTCCATCGATTTTGTGAACGAGGTGTTATTTGAATACAAGTTCAAACGAACCGATTTCGTCACCGAGCCTGGAGAATTTTCGGTGCGAGGAGGTATTTTGGACGTGTTCTCTTTCAGTAACGACGAACCCTATCGGATCGAGTTTTTTGGCGACGAGGTCGACAGCATCAGAACCTTCGATGTGGAAACCCAGCTATCTTTGGACCAGCTCAAGAAGATCACCATCATCCCTAATGTGGAAAACAAGAAAATGGTGGAGGCTCGAGAAAGTTTTTTGCGATATATCGCAAGTAAGACCGTGGTATTTGTCAAGAACCGGGAACTGATGGGTGGCAAGGTGGACGGCCTGTTTGAAAAGGCAGAAGCGGCCTTCCGGGAACAGCAGGGAGAAGTGCCCATGAGCGAACCTGCAGAGTTGTTTTGTACTTCGGAATTGCTAGCCGGGCAACTTGATCGATTCACTACGGTGAATTTCAGCAAATCAAATAGCACATCGTATCATAGCAATATTACGTTTAATACAGCGCCACAGCCGTCTTTCAACAAACAATTTGATTTGCTCATCGATAACCTGAACACCAATTCGGAACAGGGTTATACCAATTACATCTTTTGCAGTAGTGAGCAACAGGCCAAGCGTTTTCACGACATCTTCGACGATGCTCAAAAACAGGTCGATCAGTATGAAACCGTTGTTTTTCCGCTCTTTCAGGGATTCATAGACCACGAAACCCGGCTGGCGTGCTATACCGACCACCAGATCTTTGAACGCTATCATAAGTTTCAGCTCAAAAATGGCTATGCTAAAAAGCAGGCGATTACCCTTAAAGAGCTCACCAATCTGGAGGTGGGTGACTACGTGACCCATATAGATCACGGGATTGGAAAATTTGGCGGCCTCCAAAAAATTGATGTGGAAGGTCAAACTCAGGAAGCCATCAAACTTATATACGGGGATCGGGATATCTTGTATCTCAGCATTCACTCACTGCACAAGATTTCCAAGTACAATGGTAAAGACGGTACAGCTCCGAAGATCTACAAATTGGGAAGCGCTGCCTGGAAGAAGCTCAAGCAAAAGACCAAAAAACGGGTCAAAGAAATTGCCTTCAACCTCATAGAGCTCTATGCCAAACGACGCATGCAAAAGGGTTTTGCCTACGAACCGGACAGTTATCTGCAACACGAATTGGAGTCGTCTTTCCTGTTTGAAGACACACCGGACCAGTCTACGGCGACCGCTGATATCAAACGCGACATGGAAAGTGAGCGTCCCATGGATCGCCTGGTTTGTGGCGATGTTGGATTTGGTAAGACCGAGTTGGCCGTTCGGGCCGCCTTCAAAGCCGTCGACAACGGTAAACAAGTGGCGGTTTTGGTCCCCACCACCATCCTGGCATTTCAACACTTCCGCACCTTCGGCGAGCGGCTATCCGAAATGCCCGTGAACATCGATTACCTCAATCGCTTTCGCACTGCCAAGCAACGACGCGAGGTGTTGGAACGACTCGCCAATGGAAAGCTCGACATCGTTATTGGCACTCATCAATTGGTCAACCCATCGGTCGTATTCAAGGATCTCGGGCTGCTCATTATCGACGAAGAACAGAAATTTGGTGTAGCCGTAAAAGACAAGCTAAAAACGCTCAAAGCCAATGTGGATACCCTTACCCTCACCGCAACACCTATTCCCAGAACATTGCAATTTAGCCTGATGGCCGCCCGTGATCTGAGTGTAATTACCACCCCACCTCCCAATCGTTATCCGGTCGAGACGCATGTAGTTCGGTTTGGAGAGGAGTTGATTCGAGATGCCATCCGCTACGAGATCTCCCGTGGTGGGCAAGTATTCTTCGTTCACAATCGTATCCAGAACATCAAGGAAGTGGCAGGGATGATCCAACGGCTCGTACCGGACGCCAAGATCGGGATTGGACATGGTCAATTGGAAGGCAGAAAACTGGAGTCACTCATGCTGGCATTCATGAATAACGAGTTTGACGTACTGGTTTCTACCACCATCATCGAAAGCGGTTTGGACGTGCCCAACGCCAATACCATCTTTATCAACAACGCCAACAATTTTGGGCTGAGCGACCTTCACCAAATGCGTGGTCGTGTGGGGAGAAGTAACAAAAAAGCCTTTTGTTATTTTATAACCCCACCGTTTTCGGCTATGAACGATGACGCCAGAAAGCGTATCACAGCTCTGGAACAATTCAGTGATCTGGGTAGCGGCCTCAATATTGCCATGAAAGATCTGGAAATTCGAGGCGCCGGAGATCTCCTTGGTGGTGAGCAAAGTGGATTTATCAATGAGATCGGATTTGAGACCTACCAAAAAATCCTGGCCGAAGCCATCGACGAACTCAAAGAAAAAGAATTCAAAGACCTGTACGCCGGAACCGAACATGAGAAAAAGGCATTTGTTAAGGAGACCACCATCGATACCAGTTTCGAACTTCTGTTCCCGGACGACTATGTAAACAACATCACAGAACGCTTGAATTTGTATACCAAATTGAACGAACTGGAAGACGAAGCAGGGTTACAACAATTTGAAACCGAGCTGATCGATCGGTTTGGAGAACTCCCTACGCAAGTGGTCGATCTGCTGGACAGCGTGCGTATTAAATGGCTGGCTATTGCGCTGGGAATCGAGCGTGTGATCATGAAGAAGGATCGCTTTACCGGATACTTCATCAGCGATCAGCAAAGTGAATACTATCAAAGTGCCACCTTTGGCAAGGTATTGCATGTGGTCCAAAGCAATGCGCAATCGATTCAGCTTAAAGAAAAACAAACCCGAAAGGGACTTCGCCTGCTTTTGATCATATCCAACGTCAAAACCATTGGTGACGCCTTAAAGGCCTTACAGTTGTTTTCGACATAATGCCATCCCGAACCGCTGGCTTGGCATTGTTTTTGGCTCATCTTACTTATATTTACAACCCTATGAGAAGAAAATTACTTTGCATTCTACTTTTGCTCCCAATGATCGCCGTGGCCCAGCAAGAATTGTCGGGTACATTTACACCGCCGGAATCGTACAAATGGGGCATTCTGTATGAGGTAACACCTACGGGAACAAGGTATGCTGGCGATACCAAGATCGACAACACCGGAGCCTTCACCATGACCCTGGATACCACCGTGACCTCGGGAGTATACCGTTTTGTCTTTGGAGTCCCACCAGAGGCCAACAATTTCGAATTCATTTACAGCGGACGAGAATCCATCGTTATTTCTTTTGCTGAAGACAAAGGGGTGAGTTTCGAAAGTTCCGACGAGAACAAACGTTGGCAAAGTTACCGTGAGATCATGGGGCTGTTGCAAGACGGAATTGATCTGGAATATCAAAAAGACCTCCCCAATCAACTCGCTTTGGATAGCTTGTTCGACCGGCAAGAATCGGTCTTTCATTTGTACCGAAATTCGTCTCAAGGCAACTATGTTTCCAGTTTTATCGAGGCCTCCAGGCCCTTTGTCCCGGATTCGACCTTGCACAACAAAGACTATCGCAAAGCCAAGAGCCAGTTCATGATCGAAACCTTACGGTACGACAATCCGGTGCTTCAACGATCCGGATTTTTAATGAAACGCACCGTTGAATTTATCGAAGAGAGTCCGTTTCACTATGAAAAGACACTCAATTTGATCGCACACGGGCTGCTTCCCTGTACCCAGGAATTCAAGAAGGTATTCCTATTGCGACTATGGGAACAGCTTCAGGCCTCTTACATGATCAACGAAGCGAACTACCTCGCCTCTGCATTTCTCATTCCCGTAGCTACCCGAACCCAGGACCTTCAGCTATCACGCATGCTGGAAGTGTCTGTGAACACCTCGGTAGGGGCCATTGCACCAGATTTCAGCTGGAAGGACAGTGCTGGTAACAACCGTACCCTAAGAGAACTGGACATGGCCGAAAACTACATTTTGGTATTTTGGAGCAGTACCTGCTCGCACTGTTTGAGCGAACTTCCCAAACTACAAGAACAGGTTCGATTTTTACCAAAGGGAACGTACCAGGTAATCGCCTTTGGTCTGGAAGATGACATCTACAACTGGCGCAACGAATCCCTCCGCCTTCCCGAGTTCTTACATGTCCCGGGATTGGGGAAATGGCAAAACGAGACCGGAAACGACTACAATGTGACCAAAACACCCACCTACTATGTGCTGGACCGGGAAAAGGTAATTCGTGCCAAACCCGATTCGTTGGAGGCGCTCATTGAGATCATACGGAGCGAATAAAAGCCGAAACCCGTTTTTCAGGGCTTCGGCTGGAAGCGACCTATTTCACAAACTTTCGGGTGATCGAATCCTTCCCGTCTCTAAGCCTGACGAAATACGTTCCCTGAGGCAACGCACTCACATCGATCGACCCTTGCGCCGAGGGACCGTCCGGATGCAATTCCGAAGAAAACAAGAAGCTGCCGCTAAGATCGAATACCTGCACTTGAACACTGTTCGAAGCCCATCCGCTGATCCGGATTTCCAATTGGTCGAATGCCGGTACCGGTGCCATACTCACGTGAGCTCTATTGAAGTTGTTTTCGTTGACCCCTAACGCCACTCCCGATATAATTCGCAGGTTCTTCGAACCGAAATCGGTAATATACATGGTGTCCTCGGCGTCGTTGAAAAGGATCCCATTAGGAGTGTTAAAAGTGGCCACAGAAATGTCTCCATCGGTCGATCCCTGGCTACTTCCTGCGAACAACGTAAAATCGTCGATACCATTGGGATTGACGGAAAATATCTTATCGCTTCCCATGGTAGTACCCCACAAGCGCCCCTGTCCGTAGGTAATAAAGCCAAGGTTGGGCAAAGGACCGCCATCGGTTGGTAGTTGCGCAATGTAGGTGGCATCACCATTGGCTTCAATGCGATAGATCTCCCGATTGTTGTAGTTGCCGGTAAAGAGCGTTCCATTCTCGTCGTAGGCGAGCCCTACAGGGCCGTTCAATTGTGAGTCGCTGCTAATGGGCGTCATCGTGCCGTCCGGTGTGAGGCGATGGATGGAGCTATTAGAAAAAATGGTATACACGAGGTCGTCGCCTGTAGGCATTTTGATGATCCCGGATGGATTACCTGCTACTGCGAAAGCATCCAACTGGTTCCCGTCGCTATCAAATTTAAAAATGGTTTGGGCGCTAAAATCGCAAACGTACAGGTTGCCGTCGTTATCGAAGGCGAGTCCGTTGGGTGTGTTGAGACCACTCACAAAAGGAGTAGCATTGCCATTAGTATCAAACTTGAAGACCGAATCCCCGGTAAAGTTGGAGGCGTATACATTGCCATCGGTGTCTATGGCAATGCCGTCGTCGGGGGTGCCATCGGTAAAGGTGCTCACGGTCTGTGCCACGCCTGCCGCGATCGACATTAGCACAGCACACATAAAAAGGGTCGTTTTTTTCATGATTCTGAATTTTAAGATTATGCAGCAAACCTATCGTTCAGAAGGGTGTAAATCGACCGATTGGGTACAAATGGACGTAAATATCAGGCGGCCCGATGTTTTTTTATGAATTCGCTGGGCGTATTGTTCATGGTAAGCTTGAACGCCTTGTTGAAAGTGGATTTTGAATTAAACCCAACGTCGTAGGATAGCGCGAGGATGGTATGAGTGAGGTGCTCTCTGTTCTCTACCTTTTGCACAAATTCCTGAATACGAAACCCGTTGATATAATCGTAAAAGGTGGTTTGGTAGACATTGTTGAGCAGCCAGGAGATATTGTTTGACGAGGTTTGAAGTACCTCGGCAGTTTGTTTGAGGGTTAGGTCGCTTTTGAGATAGAATTTGTCAACCTTCATCAACTGGTCCAATTTCTGGCTAAGAACGGTTGCTTCGGAAGGGGAAAGTCGGTCTTTCTTTTGTTTGACCGCAGGATTCATGGCCATCCGAAACAGCTCGGGTTGTTTTAAACTGTAGTACCCGATCACATACATAAAAATGGCGATGGCTACCCAAACGGTGTTGTAATCGACGTAGGTGAAATAGCGATCCAAGAGGTTATAGTTGAGGGAGCTCAATACCCAGGCCAACAGGCATAAACCAACGGCAACCAGGAAATAGTTGAGGTATTTTACCGGGTTCTGGTGGTACGACAAAACGCGTTTCTCGCTCTGCTTGTAGCGCCTTACAAGCATGAATGACGCCAGAATGTAGGCCGCGTTCAACAGCTTTACCGAAGCGGTGACCAGGGCAAAGAAAAGATCGAGGCCTCCTGCACGGTAGTGAGCAAGATACGCATCCGGAGTATAGGCAATGAGGTAATAGCCTGTGGCGATAAGGAACAGGACCGTAGGTAGAAAGTGGTAGCCGGGAAGGAAGTAGGATTCCTCTTCCTTAAACAACAGGCGTCTCACATACACATACAACAGGGGGCCGAAGAGATACAAAATAGTATCCACCAACAGGCTCCATTGAAAGATCCAGGGAGAGAAAAATCGGAAAAACACGAATCGCCCAATGAGCATCACGGTTACAATACCGATCACCAGTAACAACATGGCGTTGGCTCTTTTGTTGGTATTTGAAATACGCTGCAAGGTAAATGTTAGGAACAAACCCTGCACGAACCCCACAAAAAGTATGATATCTATAAACTCGAAGGAATTGGACATGAACCGGATTTACTACAAAAGTAGTTGTCGTTGAGGGTGGCACAAAGCGATCCTAGGGGTTGGTAATCGTGTTTTATAAAAGGGCAATCGAGATTTATAAAATAAGATTGCGATCAGAAGAAATAGAAGGCATTTTCTATGTGGGTGAGTTCTTCAGTATGTTGGTTCTTTAGTACTGCAATGATATCAAATCG
>JBCCHR010000068.1:0-11240 GCA_039028655.1 Bacteroidota bacterium | reverse complement strand
CGCCGATAGTCGGCCAGTTAAAATTGTTTACGAGCACTACAAATTATGGATGCTACAGCCCCCTTATTTTTATTAGACTCATGGCTAAATTACAGGGAGAAAATGACTTCACATCCCTAAAAATCAGAAGTATAGTGAACGTATAAGTTCTGCTAGGGAAATACCCATTTCTGAGAGGGAAATCTAGTTTTGAGATAATAAGGAAGCCTGGTAAAGGGAGTTGTTCATTAACTCGACATTATCAATAAAGGTCTTGCTGAACGGAATATGGAAATTGTTCTTATTGATGGTGCAAATGGATTTGCCATACTGAATTCGGGAAACATAATCGCTGTTGATAATGTAACTCTTGTGGATCCGTAGAAAGTTCTGCGGCAATATGTCTTCAAAAGTACGCAGCGTTTTAAAGGCTCCGATCACACTTCCATCCTTCATGTAAAAATCGGTCGTATTGTTATCTGCCTTCAAAAACAGGATTTCCGAAGTGTTGAGGTATTGGTAGTCTTTGTACGATTTCAAACATATCATGCGGTCTGTCTCCCGCTTATATTTTTTTTGAAACTTCATCAGCGCTTTCCGTACTTCCAATTCGGAAATTGGTTTCAGTAAGTAGTCCACAAAACCGTTCTTGATCACCTCATAGGCGCGGTTCTTCACCTCAGATAGGGCAATAAAAAGTGGCGGCTCCGAAGTACACGAGGTGATCTCGGCAGCAAACTCAAAAGGCCGGTCGATCACGTCATCCACGTTCAGGAAAACCATATCCGGCTGTACTTTTAGAATGGTATTCATGGCCTGGTACTCGTCTTCCGAATTTCCACAGGAACGAAATTCCGGGAAATCGCGTAGCACGCGCTCCATGGCTTTGATCGTTTCCTTATCGCTCTCTACAATAAAATACTTTTTCAAAACGCCGCACTTGAATTTAAGGGGAAATTAGAGCATTTTGCCCGGAGAGAAGTATGGATTCAGGTTACTATTTCTATGGTTTTCACTGGTTTTTTTGCTGAATTTCCCTTTCAAACCCCAGAACAACGTCCGCAGATCCAGGTTCCATTTCAAGAACCAACTCACGCAGTGGATAGAAACCTGCCAATTTTCACATTTTTTTGGGAATCGGGCTGTCAACTATATGTATATTTAGACGATAAACTTGATCCAATGAAATACATCTTACTTACCTCCATGGCAGTGCTCACATTCGCCTGCAATACAGCCCAAACAAAGGCCGTCAAAGAAATGTCTCGCGTGGAGTACATGAACACCATTACCGCCGAAGAACTCTCCAAGCACCTTTATGAGTTTTCCGACGACAAAATGGAAGGTAGAATGACCGGACAACCCGGCCAAAAAATGGCTGCCGAATATTTAAAGAACTTTTATATCGACCAAGGAATACCAGCTCCCAAGGGTGATAGTTACTACCAGGTTATTCCCGGTAGCTATTTTAAGCGTTTAAAAGAAGCCAACGATTCGGAGAATGTCATGGCTTTTATTAAAGGAAGTGAAAAACCGGAGGAAGTAATTGTACTATCTGCCCATTATGACCACGTTGGGATGCATGATGGAGAGATTTTCAATGGCGCCGACGACGATGGTAGTGGTACTGTAGCCATGATGGAAATTGCCGAGGCATTTCAAACTGCGGTCAACAATGGGCAAGGCCCAAAACGATCCATCTTGTTTCTTCACGTAACCGGTGAGGAGATTGGCCTTTATGGATCGAAGTATTATTCGGAGAACCCGATTTACCCACTCGCCAATACCGTTTGTAACCTGAATACCGATATGATTGGCCGTATTGCTCCTGAAAAAAAGGATTCGCCCAACTATATCTATCTAATTGGAAGCGACAAATTGAGCCAGGGATTGCACGATCTTTCCGAGGCGGTTGCCAAGAAATATAGCGATCTGGAATTGGATTACACCTTCAATGCAGATGACGACCCGAACCGCTTCTATTACCGAAGTGACCACTATAATTTTGCTAAAAATAACATTCCGGTGATCTTCTATTTCAACGGGGTGCATGAGGATTATCACAAACCCACCGATACACCCGATAAGATCGAGTACGACCTGCTCGCTAAGCGCGCGCAGCTCATTTTTCAAACAACCTGGGAGGTGGCTAATCAAGAAGAACGAATTACCGCAGATAAGTTGTAAAACAATAACTCCTTAAAAAATCAACCCTTTTCTTTTTTTGGAAAGGGTTTTTTATTGCTGAATTCATTCGGCTCCTGCCCTAAGTATCTCGCCATAGCATTGCTTGGCTCATTTCAGAAATAAAAAAAAGCCCCCAAGTTTCACTTGAAGACTTTTGTTGGGTGGAAGACCGGTTTAAATTCTTGAACCTGAGAGGAAAACCTGCCAACAAAAGTCGGTGTGCTACGCACATTGGATTATTTTCATTTCATCGGCTGAAATCTGACGTTTCATTTCAGAAATAAAAAAAAGTCCCCAAGTTTCACTTGAAGACTTTTGTTGGGTGGAAGACCGGTTTCGAACCGGCGACCTCTAGAACCACAATCTAGCGCTCTAACCAGCTGAGCTACAACCACCATGTTTCCTTTACAATCTCTGCCTAATCAACTTCGCGAACGGCTGTTTTGTAAAGCATGCAAATATAATGCATTTCCCTACTAAGGACAATACAATTTTACAAGATTTTTAAATGAGGTCAAAGATCGAATCAACGGCGGGATATCGCTCTACGTTGAAGCCCTCGGCCGCCTGGGTGCCGATCAATCGACCCAGGTTCCTATTTCGGTACGACAGACTGTCCCAGGTATTCTTCGAGGAGATGGGAGTCTCCGGCTCCGTGCTGTTCGCATCGTAAAACTGACTGGCATAGGCCTTGATCGCTTCCAACTTTGCATCCATAAAGCCCGTAACGTCTACGACCACATCAGGTTCGATCTCCTTCCATTGAATGTAATGATATACACACTTTGGACGCCATGCTTCTTGCTGAGTGCCATCATCGACCGTTTCAATACGTCGAAGACCACTCAGGAAACAGGATTCGCTCACAAGTTGGCTACCCTTTCCATGATCGATATGACGATCGTCAATAGCATTACAGAAAACGACTTCCGGCCGATATTTCCGGATCATTTGTATGACCTTAAGTTGAGATGCCTCGTCATTTTGAAAGAAACCATCGGCCAACATCAGGTTTTCCCTAATGGCCACCCCCAACGACTTGGCCGCAGCAGCAGCTTCCTCCTTTCGAATGGCAGCCGACCCACGGGTTCCCAATTCACCCTGCGTTAGATCGATAATACCAACTGTCTTCCCACGACTGATCTCCTTGGCCAGCGTGGCACCACAACTCATTTCAACGTCATCCGGATGTGCTCCGAAGGCAAGAATATCCAATTTCATAATTCGAGTTTACGTTCGAGCGTCAAATGTATTAAAAAGCGGCTACATCGCGATCCGTTGGCGTTAGCTCATCGCGGCCGACTCCAACTCCTGTTTTTCCACGATGAGAAAGGCCTGCTCAAGATCGGCAATGATATCCGACTTCTCCTCTATCCCTATAGAAAAACGCAGCAATCGGTTCGAGATACCTTGTCTTAAACGTTCCTCTTCCGAAAGCAGCACATGAGATGTTTTTGCCGGCGACAATATGGTCGATTCGATACCCGCCAGACTCATCGACTGCTTGATCAACTTGAGCGATCGCATAAATAACTCGGCATCCAGCGTATCCGCCAGTTCAAACGACATCATCCCGGTATACCCTCTCATTTGAGACTTGGCCACCTTGCGATCGGGATGAGACTTGAGCCCGGGATAATGTACTCGGGCCACCAATGGATGCTTGTGCAACCATCGTGCGATTTTTCGAGCATTGCGATTCTGGGCCTTCACACGAAGTCCCATCGTCTTGATACTGCGCTCCAGCAACCAAACCGTATAGTCGCTCAAACTACCGCCCAGATTCTTGGCCAGGCTCCAGATCGTATCGATATGCTCCTGCGAAGCAGCAACGGCACCTGCACAAATATCACTATGGCCACCCATATATTTCGTTGCACTGTGTATCATGATATCGATCCCAAATAATGCAGGGTTCTGATTCACCGGCGAAGCAAAGGTATTGTCGATCATTGTTATGATCCCGTGTTTCTTACCCAAAGAACCGATCATTGCAAGGTCTGTGATACGCATGAGTGGATTGGATGGAGTTTCGATGTACAAAACGCGTGTGTTTTCTTTTATTTCTGAAGCAAAATCGGCTTCCGTATACCCTTTGGTAAAAGAATATTCAATTCCGTACTTCCCGAATTGTTCTACCACAAAATTGTACGTGCCACCATACAGGTTCATAGGGAGAACTACATGGTCCCCCTGGTGGAGAAACGCCAACAAACTATGACTAATGGCCGCCATTCCGCTCCCAAAAATCATCCCGGCTTCACAATGCTCCAAGGCAGCGATCTTTTTGCTCAAAGCCTCCTGGTTGGGCGTATTGAAATATCTCGGATATCGCTTAACATCGACATTCTCATAGGCATACGAACTAGACATGTACAAAGGAGAAATGGCTCCTTTAAATTGCTCGTCCTTCAAACCACCAGCATGGGTACAGAGGGTATTGACCCCTAATTTCTTCGATTTCATAACCAAGTAAACTTTTGAAGCTCTAAGGTATTAATTCCTTTTAAGGTTTGCTATATTTAACAATTGAAACTTTCGCCGATTCGCATTTCTGAAGTCATGGTGATCGCGGAAGTTCTCATTGGGCACGCCTATGGACAGTAATCGTGAAAAAATAGACCAACTGCAACAACGTCTTGAGACCTTGCTGAAACAACAGGATTTCTTCGCCAAAGAGATCCTCGAACTCAAAAAAGAGGTTTTTGCATTGTCCGCTGAGACCGAAACACCACCTGCACCACAAAAGGAATCCGAATCGATACCTCCACCACCTGCGGTAGAAGCTCCAAAGGAAACACCGGCAGCTCCACCCGCAGCTCCACCGAAAGCACCAATCAAACAGCCATCGGCAGCGCAACCTCCACCGCCAAAAAAGGCGAAGAAGACAGATCTGGAGAAATTCATAGGCGAAAATCTGATCAACAAAATAGGGATCGTGATCACTGTTATTGGTGTGGCTATTGGAGCCAAATATTCCATCGACAACGATTTGATCAGCCCGCTTACCAGGATCATATTGGGGTACGTGGCTGGATTAGGGTTGCTTGGCATCGGACTTCGACTCAGGAAGAATTACGAAAATTACAGTGCGGTGCTCGTAAGTGGTGCCATGGCCATCATGTATTTCATCACTTTTTCGGCCTTCAATTTCTACGATCTCATACCACAATGGCTTGCCTTCTCACTCATGTTCGTATTTACGGCCTTTACCGTGATTGCAGCCTTGAGCTATAACCGGCAATTGATCGCTCATATTGGCTTGGTGGGAGCCTACGCTGTTCCTTTCTTATTAAGCGACGAAACCGGACAGGCGATAGTACTCTTTACCTATATGGCGATTATTAATGTGGGGGTTTTGGTGATCTCCTTCAAAAAGTACTGGAAGGCACTTTACTACGTGGCGTTTTTCCTTACCTGGATCATTTACGGAACTTGGTTTGCCTTCGATTACGCAGCCAACGAACAATTTAAGTTGGGCTTTACCTTTCTCAGTGTTTTCTTCGCTATTTTCTATATCACCTTCCTGGCTTATAAGCTGCGGAAGAAAGAACCCCTGGATGTGTTCGACATCTTCTTTATCGTCTTCAACTCGTTCATCTACTATGGAATAGGATATTTGTTGCTGGACGGCAACGAGACCGGAACAGAATTGTTGGGCGTGTTCACCCTTGGAAATGCCGTGTTGCACTTTGTCGTTACCGCCATTTTATATCGCAGAAAGAAAAGCAATCTCAACTTATTCTATATGGTGGCAGGCCTGGTGTTGGTGTTTCTCACGATCGCTATTCCGGTTCAACTAGATGGTAACTGGGTGACACTTTTGTGGGCTTTTGAAGCCGCATTGTTATTTTGGCTCGGTCGTACCAAGGGTATTGGTACCTACGAATGGATCTCTTACATCCTCATGGTATTGGCCTTCTTTAGCCTGATACATGATTGGATCGAGGCCTACGACAGCTACCGGTTTATCTACCGTGAGGAGACACTTTCTCCTTTTATGAATGTACATTTCCTTACCTCCATGCTGGTCGTGGCTGCTATTTCCCTGGTGATCTATATCGCAAACAGATACCAGGACACCTCTGGTTTAGGTAAGAAGAATGTATTGCGCCTTATTTTTTCGTTCCTGATTCCTGCCGGGCTTATTCTAACCCTCTATTTCGGGATTCGATTCGAGATCATGAGTTATTTCAACCAACTCTATGGTGCCTCCGAGGTGAGCCTACCCTCAGAATCCACCTATTACCAACCCAGTGTTCGCGACGATGACCTGAGGAAATATCGCATTATCTGGATCCTCAATTACACCTTGTTGTTCTTGAGCGTTCTCGCCTTTGTGAACGCGAAGAAGATCAAAAATACCGTGCTGGGATATATCAGTTTTGGACTCAATTTATTTGCCATTTTAGTGTTCTTAACCCAAGGATTATTGGTACTTAGCAATCTGAGGGAAAGCTATCTGGAGCAAACCATGGCCGAGTACTTCCACCGCGGCAGCTTTAATATTACCATTCGGTACATCTCCTTAGTATTCCTGGTCCTCATCATGATGGTTTCCTACCAATTCGTGATCAAAAATATCAAGAACGCCGTCTTGAAGCGGCTGTTCAACCTCATCCTGCATATCATTGTAGTATGGGTGTTAAGTAGCGAACTATTGCATTGGCTGGACATCGCCGAAAATAATTCGGCCTACAAGCTTGGATTGAGCATCTTATGGGGCGTCTATTCCCTGTTCTTGATCGTTCTTGGAATCTGGAAGAACAAGCAACACTTGCGAATTGGTGCCATAGTGCTTTTCGGAATTACCTTGCTCAAACTATTCTTCTACGATATTGCACACCTCAACACCTTGTCCAAGACCATCGTTTTCGTGTCGTTGGGGGTACTACTACTGCTTATTTCCTTCTTATACAACAAGTACAAAAACAAAATGCTCAATGATTAGGATACGCGCTATATGTATTTGGTGTTTTTTATTGCTGAATACCATCGTCTCGGGACAGTTATCCAACTACCATTACAAGGCAGAACTTGGCGGAATCGATTCGCAATGGCATCGGCTGGAACTACCTAACTATATATTCAAAGACCTCGATCGTTCCCTCCATGCGATTCGAATTTATGGCATTACCGAAGAAAATGACACCCTGGAAGCGCCTTTCGTACAAGGTCGGAAAACGCATAGTGTAGCAAAAACGGATGTTGCATTCAACCGGATTAACGAGTCGAGAAGTAATGGTGCATACTACTATACGTTCGAGATCCCTTCCGAAGAAACCATCAACGAGATCCAATTACAATTGGGCAACAGCAACTTCGACTGGAGACTGGATCTGGAGGGAAGCCAGGACCAGCAGCAATGGTTTACCCTCACCAGCGACTATCGTATTCTTTCTATTCAAAATGAGTTGACCAACTACCAATTTACCCGGATCCGTTTTCCGGATGCCAAATACCGATACTTCCGAATGCGCGTTCGGGCTAATTCCAGGCCCCGGCTCAACGACGCGACTTTTGAATTTCAGAAGACCAACCCGGCCAATTTTCGCTCGTATCGGGTAAGATCCTTTCAATCTCATGTGGACCAACACACCCGGAATACCATGGTGGAGTTGTTATTGGAAGAGAAGGTTCCGGTTGCTCGATTTGCGCTAGCAATTCGGGACAGCATCGACTATTACCGACCGGTAACCATCAGTTATCTGGCAGACAGCTTACAAACCGAACAGGGCTGGATCGAAAGCTATCGTTCCGTATATTCAGGCACCTTGAGCTCGCTGGATGACCAGGACTTTGCATTTACAACTACGATCGCAGAGAAATGGAAGATCGAGATTACCAACGACGATAATGCACCCCTCGATATCACAGGAGTGGAGGCTAAAGGCCCTGTACACGAGTTACTTATTCGATTTGCGGAGCCGGCCCGTTATTATCTCTTATATGGAAATGATACACCTTCCCAGCCCAAATACGACATTGGACGTTTCGCCAATGAGGCAAAACAAATGGGCGCACCGCTTACTTTAGGTACGGTTGAAAAAATTCCACGAACCAATGAACAAACCAAAAGCCCGCTTTTTAAGAACAAAGCCTGGCTATGGGGCATCATGATCCTTATCATCGCTGTGCTGGGATGGTTCTCTATTAAAATGATTCGTCAATGACATTGTTATTAACACATATAAAGGAACTCCTCCAGGTGCGTGAACACCCGCCAATGAAAGTCTCCGGTAGCGAAATGAACCACCTCCCTACCCTAAAAGATGCCTGGTTGCTCATTGAAAATGAACATATCGCCGGATGTGGATTAATGAGCGATCTGAAGGAAACACAGGCCGATACCGTGATCGATTGTACCGGTCGAATGGTGTTGCCATCCTGGTGCGATTCGCATACGCACCTGGTGTATGCGGGCAACAGGGAACAGGAGTTCGTGGACCGTATCAATGGACTGAGCTACCAGGAGATCGCGGCCAATGGCGGTGGAATCTTGAATAGTGCCAAAAAACTACAGGCCACTTCTGAAGATTCCCTGTATGAGCAATCGTCAAAGCGATTGGAAGAGGTCATGAGATTGGGTACCGGTGCCATAGAGATCAAAAGTGGTTACGGACTCACGACGGAAGCCGAACTTAAAATGCTCCGTGTGGCCAAACGCCTTGCCAAGGAATACCCGGTAACCGTCAAGACCACTTTTTTGGGTGCCCATGCGGTGCCGGCCGAATTCAAGGAGAACAAAGACGGTTATCTCGATCTTATTTGTAATGAAATGCTACCGAAAGTGGCCGCCGAAGCCCTTGCCGACTACGTCGACATCTTTTGCGAAGAAGGGTATTTTACTGTGGCCGACACGCATCGCCTATTGACAGCCGCAAAACCATTCGGGTTGATCCCTAAGATTCATGTGAACCAGTTCAACGCCATTGGCGGAGTCGCAGCGGGTGTTGCTCACGGCGCATTGAGCGTAGATCATTTGGAAGTAATTACGGAAGAAGATATTGAATCATTGCAGGGGAGCCATACCATGCCGGTTGCACTTCCCTCCTGTTCCTATTTCCTCGGCATCCCATACACGCCAGGTCGGCAGCTCTTAGACGCCGGTTTGCCATTAGCGCTAGCAACCGATTACAACCCGGGATCCACTCCAAGCGGAAACATGAACTTTGTAGTGGCGACTGCCTGTATTAAGATGAAACTCACCCCGGAGGAGGCCATCAACGCGGCTACGATCAACGGCGCGTATGCCATGGGACTGAGCGAAACACACGGGACGATCACAGGCGGAAAAATAGCTAACCTGATCATTACAAAAGAGATACCTTCCTACGGTTACCTGCCGTATGCTTTCGGGAGTAATTTAGTTGATAAAGTTATTCTGAAAGGTACACTGCTTTCCTAACCTACTTTGTAAATTTGCCGTAAAACAACGAACCATGCAGAAACAACTTATTGAATGCGTGCCCAACATTAGTGAAGGACGCGACGAGGTGAAGATCAACGAAATTGCTTCGGTCGTGGAAACGGTCGAAGGCGTTAAATTGCTCGACGTGGATCCCGGTAAGGCCACCCACCGGACAGTGATCACCTTTGTGGGAGAACCCGAACCGGTCATCGAGGCCGCTTTTCTCCTCATACAAAAAGCTTCGGAACTCATCGATATGAGTAATCACAGCGGGGAGCATCCTCGTTTTGGTGCAACGGATGTATGTCCCTTGGTTCCCATCGCCAATATTAGCATGGAAGAAACTACGAAATACGCCCATCGACTGGGGGAACGTGTTGGCCGGGAATTACAGATACCAGGGTATTTTTACGAGAATGCTGCTTCCGAAGAGAAAAGAAAGAACCTGGCTAATTGCCGATCCGGTGAGTATGAAGGACTGGCAAACAAATTATCGGATCCGGCATGGAAACCGGATTTTGGACCAGCTAGCTTCAGCGACCAGGTGAAACGAACCGGGGCCATCGCGATAGCCGCCCGCGATTTCCTGATCGCCTATAACGTGAATCTAAATACCACGTCGACTCGTCGTGCAAACGCCATCGCCTTCGATATCCGGGAAGCAGGACGAATCAAGCGAGAAGGCAATCCTATTACTGGTAAGAAGGTACTGGACGAGCACGGAGAGCCTGTGCGCATTCCGGGTAAGCTCAAGGCAGTAAAGGGAATTGGCTGGTACATCGAAGAATATGGCATTGCCCAAATATCCTACAACCTTACCAATATTTCGATCACTTCCATGCATGAGGCCTTCGACGAGAGCTGTAAATCGGCGTTGGCTCGAGGGATACGTGTTACTGGTTCGGAACTTGTGGGATTGGTCCCTTTGCAAGCCATGCTCGATGCCGCCGATTTTTTCCTGAAGAAACAACAGCGCTCGTTGGGTATTTCAGAAAATGAAAAGATCAAGATCGCTGTAAAGTCACTTGGACTGGACGATCTCAAGCCCTTTAACCCCAATGAAAAGATCATCGAATACATGATCGATTCCGAAGAAAAAAAATTGGTCGATCTCAAACTCAACGACTTTGCCGATGAGACCGCTGGAGAATCCATGGCACCCGGAGGTGGGTCTATTTCGGCCTACGTGGGCGCATTGGGCGTATCTTTGGGTACCATGGTCGCGAACCTTTCGGGACATAAGGCCGGATGGGACGATCGATGGGAATTCTTCTCCAAATGGGCCGAAAAAGGTCAGGCATATCAGCAACGTTTGTTGTTCCTGGTAGACGAAGACACCAACGCCTTTAACAAGATCATCGACGGTTTCCGGATGCCAAAAGAGACAGTCGAAGAGAAGAAAGTGCGTGCCGATGCCATTGAGGCGGCGACCAAATATGCGACCGAAATACCGTTCCAGGTGATGGAAACGGCCTATGGTTCCATGGAAGTGATGCAGGCCATGTTGAAGGAAGGGTTGCAAACTTCTCTTTCCGATGCAGGAGTGGGTGTTTTATGTGCCAGGGCGGCCGTGATTGGTGCGTATTTCAATGTTCGGATCAACGCCAAGGATATCAAAGACCAAGCATTCTCCAAGGAAATCTTGGAAAAAGCGCACCAGATT
>JBCCHR010000067.1:0-11270 GCA_039028655.1 Bacteroidota bacterium | reverse complement strand
GTAGTGTTACTGGATGAAATTGAAAAAGCCCATCCGGATGTCTTCAATATGCTGTTGCAAGTTTTGGACGATGGATATCTAACCGATAGCCTGGGGCGTAAGATCGACTTTAGAAATACGATCATCATTATGACGTCCAACATCGGGGCTCGTAAGTTGAAGGACTTTGGGCAGGGAGTTGGATTTGGTACTGCTGCCAAGCAGAGTCAGGCCGATTCGCACGCGAAGAGCATCATTGAGAATGCCCTTAAAAAGGCATTTGCGCCCGAATTCCTGAATCGGGTAGACGACGTAATGGTGTTCAATGCCCTGGAGCGAGAGCACATTCACAAGATCATCGATATCGAATTGGACAAATTGTTCGAGCGTATCCTTGACTTGGGTTATCACCTGAAGTTGACCGACAAGGCCAAGGACTATATTGCCGATAAAGGTTTTGACAAAGAATACGGTGCGCGACCTTTGAAGAGGGCCATTCAGAAATATATTGAAGATGCGCTGGCCGAAGAGATCATTAATTCCAACTTGAAGGAGGGTGATACCATCACCATGGACTTTGACGAGAAGAAAGATGAGTTGGTTATTAAAGTAAAGAAACAGAAAAAGGCTACGGAATCGTAGCCTTTTTTTTGATAGATATTAGCCTTAGTCCTTTTCAAAGGATCCTCGTGTTTCCGAAGAAAAAAACCGTGGAAGAAAAACTCCAGATCAAAGAACGTATTGAAGAAGAGATCGTTGCGACGCGATTACTGGTTGAGAAATATCGCGAACTCACCAAGCCGATCGCTCCTGAAAACGCCATAGGTCGTGTATCTAGAATGGATGCGATCAATAACAAGAGTGTGAACGAATCGGCTCTGAAAAAGGCCGAGATCAAACTGAACAATCTTGAGGTGGCTCTTACCCGGATTGACGATCCGGATTTCGGACTTTGTGTGCATTGTAAGAACCCCATCCCATTAGGAAGAATCCTTCTCATGCCACAGGCAATTACTTGCGTGCATTGTGCCAGATAATCCCTATATTTGCATCCCCCACAAAAAGCCAAGGATTTATGAAAGGGATGAAACAAACCGCACTCGCCTTCTCTTTTGGCGAGGTTTTTCTTTATGATCATTACATAGTTTCTGTGATCAACGAAGGTGAGACCGTCACACCTGCATTTAATGACGAATTAGTGAAAATTGCCGATACGGTCTACAAGGATCGCCCTTTTGGCTATATCACGCATCGCATTTATTCGTATTCCGTAGACCCTAGAGTCTATTTGGAAACATCGCGAATAGATAATCTGAAAGCGTTTGCCGTAGTTACGAAAGAGCCCATTTCGAAATCGAATATGGAAATTGAGAAATTGTTTCTGAAAAAACCGGTAGCAGTTTTCAACGAGCTCGAAGAGGCAGAAACCTGGGTAACGTCATTGATCGCGAACGTCTAAGACATCTAAAACAACAAGTCGCTTTCCACAGAAAAGCTTTGAAGGAAGGCTATAGACGCTTGAATGTCGTTGGCCAATAACCGATCCTCATCCACGAATGGCACTACGGCGCGATAGTTTTCTATGAACGAGGCTACGAATCGTGACGTTTTGTGAGGTTCCCGAAACGCCAAGGCCTGGGAAGCGTTCATCAATTCGATGGCGAGAATGGATTCGACGTTATCGATGATGTCCAAACATTGGGTTGCAGCATTGGCTCCCATGCTTACATGATCTTCCTGACCATTGGACGACACGATCGAATCTACCGACGCCGGCGTGGCCAATTGCTTGTTGGCGCTCACAATACTGGCCGCGGTGTATTGAGGAATCATAAAGCCACTGTTCAAGCCCGGATTGTTCACCAGGAATTGTGGTAATTCTCGCAGTCCCGAGACCAACTGAAAGGTTCTTCGTTCCGAAATATTACCCAATTCGGCCATGGCAATTCCCAGGTAATCGAGCCCTAAGGCCAATGGCTGTCCGTGGAAATTCCCACCAGAGATCACAAGGTCGGCGTCCATAAAAATATTTGGATTATCCGTAACCGAATTCATTTCTGTCTTGAACGTATTACTCACAAAACGCAAAGTATCCTTGGTTGCCCCGTGTACCTGGGGCACACATCGAAACGAATACGGATCCTGGACCTTCTTATTCTCTTTTTGTCCTATTTCGCTATCCTCCAAAAATTCCAAGATGCGTTGCGCGGTTTGAACTTGTCCGCGATGGGGTCGCACCAGGTGGACCAATTCGTTAAACGGACTCATGTTACAGTCGAAGGCATCGATAGAAACCGCGGCAATGAGATCGGCCAGATAGGACAGTCGATAGCCTTTTAACAAACAATGTATTCCATAGGCACTCATAAACTGCGTACCATTGAGCAATGCCAACCCTTCTTTCGCTTGCAGTTCTATAGGTTCCCATTGGTGTTTCTTCAATAGTTCTTCCGCGGAAAATACTCCCTTGTCATCATGCACTTCGCCTTTTCCAAGCAATGGAAGCGACATATGGGCCAAGGGCGCAAGATCTCCTGAGGCTCCAAGGCTTCCCTGTGTATAAACTAAGGGAAGGATGTTGTGATTGTAGAAATCGACCAATCGCTGAACCGTCTGAAGCTGAACACCGCTATAGCCATAACTCAACGATTGAATTTTGAGTAATAGCATCAGCTTTACGATGGGCTTGGGTACCTGGTCGCCTGTGCCGCAAGCATGCGACATCACCAGGTTCTCCTGTAGCTTAGAGAGGTTTTCAGAAGAGATCTTCACATTGTACAACGATCCAAAACCAGTATTAATGCCATAGATCGGGGCCGTTTCTTCTTTTAATTTATTCTGAAGATAGTCATGGGATTTCCGAATATTCAGGACGGCTTCCTCGGAAAGTTCCAGGCTCATATTTGCATCAATAATCTCTTTAATTGTTGATAGTGAGAGGATTTCACTACTAACGTAATGCACTGGGCGCATAAGCAATGTGGTTGTTTCGACAAAAATACAATTTCCTGTTAAGGTTTTGGATATTTTTATTGTTGGACGAAATATTATTTTATTTTTGTTCAATTCAAACTCTCACACTATGAAACAAATCCTATTTATATGCGCCGGACTACTTCTGGTGGGCTGCGCCCAAGAAGTAAAAAAAGACTACGTTACCTTCTCAGGAACGATCACCGATAAGAACAGTGATTCGGTCATGATCTCTTCCAGAGAGCACAAAATTTCGAAAACTATCCAGGTAAATGAAGATGGTACTTTTAGCGACACCTTGAAGGTAGTTCCTGGAGTGTATCGACTGTACGACGGTGGTGAATCGTCGATCATGTACCTTGAAAATGGTTATGATATTGCCATGACCTTAGACACCAAGGAATTTGACGAAACCATTGCCTACACAGGTGTTGGTTCTGAGAATAGCAATTTCCTTGCAGAGAAGGCGCTTCTCGAAGAAAAGTTGTTGGATTTTGAGATCGAGAACATGACGCAGGATGACCTTAGCGCCAAAATGAACAGCATCGACAAAGAGGTGAACGACTTTATCGATTCCAAAGAGAATCTGGATACAGCCGTGGTGAGTTATGCCAAAAAAGGGATCAAGTCGATGGTGAAGAGTTACTCTGGTTATCTGGGCGATCTTATTGCGCTACGTACCAACCTTCCCAAAGGAGCCCCCTCCCCTGTTTTCAGCAATTACGAAAACCATGCGGGCGGTGCTACGAGCCTTGAAGAATTGAAAGGAAAGTATATTTACATTGACGTATGGGCAACCTGGTGTGGCCCTTGTAAAGCGGAGATTCCTCACTTGAAAAAGGTCGAAGCCGACTATCACGACAAGAATATTCAGTTTGTGAGCGTTTCCATCGACGAACCTAAGAATTATGACAAATGGGTAAGTATGGTCAACGACAAGGAATTGGGCGGTGTCCAGGTGATTGCCGACAATAACTGGCAGTCGAAATGGGTAAAGGATTACTATATCAAAGGCATCCCAAGATTTATCCTGATCGACCCTGAGGGGAATATCATCAGTCCGGATGCGCCACGACCATCCAGCCCGAAGTTAAGAGACATGTTTCAGGAAATCTTGTAATTTCTGATTAAAGATAGTAGGACCGCCTTCCATTGGGAGGCGGTTTTTTTTATGCTGAAATGAGACGGACTATTGCGCTTCGTCACCAGCCGCCGCCTGAGGTGGAGCCTCCTGCTTAAACAATTCAAGGAAGGCCTGCCCCATAGCATCAACGAGATCACCTGCAATAAGCGCCTCGAAACCCTTTTCCTGGGCTACAAGATTGCCCGAACTTCCATGCAGGTAAACACCGAAGAGTGCCGACACTAAGGGGTCGTAGCCCTGGGCCAGTAAACTCGTGATAACTCCTGTGAGCACATCGCCACTACCCGCTGTTGCCATGCCAGGGTTCCCTGTGGTATTGATGTAAAGTTCATTTCCTTGTACGATCACCGTATTGGCGCCTTTGATCACAACGATTACCTCGTGCTGGGACGAAAATGCTTTCGCCTTCTCTAATTTGTCAAAATCGTGATCCCAGGTTCCGATAAGGCGTTCCAATTCACCCGGGTGAGGCGTAAGAATGGACTGCTTTGGCAGGTGTTTTATGAGTTCCGGATGCGCAGCCATGAGATTGATGGCATCCGCATCTATTACCATTGGCGTTTCTTGCCGCTGTAATAATTCGTTCAGGGCATTTCGGGTTTCTTCATTCACCCCCATCCCCGGTCCTACCCCCAACGTAGCCGAAGGAATATCGAATGTAATACTGGATATGGCACCACCTTTTCCACCAGAAATTGTCATAGCCTCCGGAACCGATGTCTGCAAGATCCCGTTCCCATCATCGGGTACGCATACTGAAACAAGTCCGCTACCACTTCGCAGTGCAGCTCCAGCCGCCAAAACCATGGCCCCCATTTTCCCCTTACTTCCTCCCACCAGTAAGGCGTGCCCAAACTTCGATTTATAACTGTATTTCTCTCGCTGCTTGTAAAAGGATTGCGCAATCGGTTTTAATACAAGACGAGCCAAGGGCTGGGTGGTCATAAGATATTCCGGGTCGAGGCCAATATCCAGTGGCTCATAGAATGGTACGTACTTCCCAGTTTCGGGTAAAAAGAACGTCAGTTTTGGCGCTTGGAACGTAAGCGTATGATTCGCATGGATCACGGCCTCAGGATCCATCAGGGCCTCGTTGGCACCTAATCCGCTGGGAATATCGACCGACAACCGAAACGCTTTCTGCGCGTTAAGATACTGTATCAAATTCTTTACCCAACCTTCAGGGGCACGGTTCAAACCAATTCCGAAGAGACAATCAACAATAATATCGTCCGGATGGATGTCTGGAAAATCCTCCTCACTTCGCATGAGCGTAGGCCATTTCTTGGTCACGTTCTTCACACGATCGTAGTTGATCAAGAAACACTTCGAGCGTTTGTCTGTAAAATTGGCCACATAAAGAGTCACGTTGTATCCATTGTTGATGAGTAATCGTCCGAGGGCCAATCCGTCTCCTCCGTTATTACCAATTCCACAAAAGATATGAATAGGCACTTGAGCCCCTTGCATACGCTGGTGCAGCCAATTAAAGATCTGGGTTGCGGCGCGCTCCATCAGATCGATGGAGGTGATGCCTTGCTTTTCGGTGGTGATCTTATCAGCTTGGTAGAGTTGTTCGGCAGAGTATATATTCACGGGACGCTATTTTATGAAATCGATGGTCGGCCTAATTTGGCCATTTCGTTGAAAAGCTAAAGATAAGTTTAATATTGGAGATTGCCGGACTCAAAAATGTTGAAAACAATCGGTCAAATAATACGCCAGCTCTTATAGTTTCTATAAATTTGTAATCCAATTTTTTGATCACGTATTATGAAAAATACAGCATTATCAAGTGTACACGAGGCCCTGGGTGCCAAAATGGTTCCGTTTGCGGGTTACAACATGCCAGTTTCTTATGAAGGCGTAAATGCAGAGCACGAAACTGTTCGAAACGCCGTGGGAGTTTTTGACGTTTCCCATATGGGTGAATTCCTAATTACTGGGCCCAATGCTTTGGAGCTCATTCAGAAAGTAACCAGCAACGACGCCTCCAAGTTGGTGGACGGACAGGCACAGTACAGTTGTTTTCCTAATACAGAGAATGGAATTGTCGACGACCTGATCGTGTACCGTTTGGATGCCGAGAAATGGTTGTTGGTGGTAAATGCCTCCAACATCGAAAAGGACTGGAACTGGATAAGCCAGCACAATACCATGGGCGCCGAGATGCGAGATCTGTCGGAGGACTACTCTTTATTGGCCATTCAAGGTCCCAAAGCCGTAGAGGCCATGCAGTCGCTTACCAGTGAAGACTTGAGCGCGATAAAGTTCTATACGTTCAAAGTAGGAGATTTTGCCGGGATCGAACATGTCATCATCAGTGCTACTGGATATACGGGTAGCGGTGGTTTTGAGATCTATTGTAAGAACAGTGAAGTAGAGCAAATTTGGAACAAAGTGCTCGAAGCTGGTGCCGATTGGGGCATCAAGCCGGTTGGATTAGCCGCCCGTGACACGCTGCGCCTCGAAATGGGGTATTGTTTGTACGGCAACGACATCGATGATACCACCTCTCCAATTGAGGCCGGATTGGGTTGGATCACCAAATTCACTAAAGATTTTATCAATGCTGAAAACCTCCGTCGAATCAAAGAACACGGACCGGAACGACGATTGATCGCTTTCGAATTGAACGAAAGGGGAATTCCCAGACAGGGATATGATATCGTAGATAGCCAAGGTAAAGTGATTGGTAACGTAACCAGCGGTACCATGTCTCCTTCCTTAGGCAAAGGAATTGGAATGGGGTACGTGCCAGCGATTATGAAAGATGTAGGAACTCAAATACATATTCAAATTCGAAAAAATGCAGTGCCTGCTACCGTGGTAAAACTTCCATTTTACAAAGGGTAACAATCTGCATGCAACGAACAATTCTCCGTATCCAATACCGCCCGAATCCACGACCTACTTGCCTATGAAGATGACAGACAGAATTTTAATCCTTGGTGCCTCCGGATATTTGGGAAATACCTTGTACAAAGAGCTCCTCTCCTACTATAATGTCTATGGCACCTATTGGGCACAAGTTGGTAATTTTGGAGAGAATCAGGTGTTCTACAGATATGCTGTGGAAGAAGGCAATCTGGACTCCATCCTTGCTGATGTACAACCTACGGTAATCATTTCGGCCTTAAAAGGTGATTTTCGCGCTCAGTATGGCACTCATGAGTTGCTGGTTGAATATGCCATGGCCACCGGCGCCCGAGTCCTTTTCTTATCTACGGTGCATGTTTTTGACGGATTGGGTGATTTTCCGTCCTACGAGAATAACAAACCAGCCTCGAACAGCGATGTGGGTCGCTTTAAGATCTCCGTCGAGAAGTTGATACGAACCCTACCTGAAGAACAATACGCCATCCTGCGATTGCCGTTGGTGCTTGGTGTAAATTCGCCTGCCATTTTCCAGCTGAAACAAGCCATCAAATATGGCGATGCCTTTGAAGTGTTCCCTAATTTGATCGTGAGCGTTACCACTGCCGACAAACTGGCACAACAGGTCCATTATATTATCAATAAAAAGGCATTTGGTATTTTCCACCTGGCTAGTAAGGACATTATCCATCACGACGACTTGTTTCGGGAGATCTCAGAGAAGATAAGCAACAAAAAACCTATCTTTAAGAGTGCGTACAGCAGTAACGAGGACAGCTATCTGGCCATACTTCCGAAGAAAAACAAACTCCCCAAGAATTATCGAATCACCGTATCGGAAGTAATCGAAGACAGCACCTTAAAGGAAGAAATACTCACCCTAAAAAAATAATAATGGACAAACTGAATGCCAACGAGATCGAACAAGCCCTCTCTGGACTGCCCAACTGGGAATACCACGAAAATGCGATCCATACAAGTTTGGAATTTGAAAACTTCAAGGATTGTTTCGCCATGATGACCCGAATCGCCTTTGAGGTGGAAAAGATGAATCATCATCCCAATTGGTACAACGTGTATAATACGCTTACCATTAGCTTGTCTACCCATGATGCCGACGGCGTTACCCAAAAAGACATCGATCTGGCAAAAGCGATCGAACAATTGATCACAGCGTAGCCCGACCGGCTTTGCAAAGTGACACATTTTTTTAAATTTGTAATCAAAATTTTATAGATGGGAAGAGCTTTCGAATTTAGAAAAGCAAGAAAAATGAAGCGTTGGTCGGCCATGTCCAAGGCCTTCACACGCATTGGAAAGGACATCGTGATCGCTGTAAAGGAAGGTGGTCCGGATCCGGACAGTAACTCCAAACTGCGGGCGGTGATCCAGAATGCGAAGTCGGTGAACATGCCCAAGGACAATATCGAGCGTGCGATAAAACGGGCATCCGACAAGAGTTTGGGAGATTTCAAAGAAGTGCTTTTCGAAGGCTATGCCCAGCATGGTATCGCCATTTTGGTGGAAACCGCAACCGACAATAACACGCGTACGGTGGCCAATGTACGCTCCTATTTTAATAAATGTGATGGGAACCTGGGAACCTCCGGTTCGGTGGTGTTTATGTTTGATCACGTTTGTAATTTCCGCGTGAACGTGGGCGATATGGACATGGAAGAACTGGAATTGGAATTGATCGATTTTGGTGTGGAGGAGATCTTTGAAGATGAAGATGGTGTGTTGATCTATGCTCCCTTTGAAAGCTTCGGAGCCATTCAAAACTACTTGGAAGAAAAAAGCATTGAGATCCTATCTTCAGGGTTCGAACGAATTCCGCAGGTCACCAAGAAGCTCTCTGCCGAGGCAGCTGCCGATGTGGAAAAACTTCTTGAAAAACTGGAAGAGGACGACGACGTGCAAAACGTGTATCATACGATGGATGAAACGTCATCCGGCGAATAGTATTCAGCAAAAAACAAGAAAGCCGCTCTCCAATGGAAAGCGGCTTTTTTTTGTATCTGTATACTACTTATTGTTTTATTATTTTCTTACTCACTCCTCCATTGATCCCGACAAAATACATGCCCTGGGCAAGTGTGGAGATATCGACGGTAGGGTTTTCTTCGGAATTATAATTGGCCGTAAACACTGTTTTTCCCATCACGTCCGTGATCCGGATGCTATTTACTGGTAGTTCGTTGGTACGAATCTGAATGATATCACTGGTTGGGTTGGGGAAAATGGCAAACGAACCGACTGGGAGGTCGTCTACACCCAGTGAGGGTGCTTTAACCAACAGAAATCCTTCTGCTCTGTCACTAATTACAATATGACCACTTTCAAAGAAGGGATACACATTCCAGGAACCCGTAAACCCAGCCGAATTGTTGGGTGGATAGCTATCGAAATAACCCATTTGGCTCATATTCATATTTTCGATATCGGAAATGTCCATCACACGAAGTCCTGCAGCATTGTTGGCCAAAAAGAACTTATCTCCCTTAACGTATCCATTATGATCGGTCGCACCCGAAGCACCGGAATACTCAAAATGCAATTGCGGGGCATCGAGGTCTTCAAAATCGAAGATCAGAGTGCGCGAATTGAATCCGAAGTTGATCTCATCCGTCTCGTCACCTAACAGGAAATAACGATGGTCTTCGGTAAGCCATCCCTGGTGCGTATAACTCACATTATTGTATGCAATGGTCGAAATGGTCTGGGTATTTAGTTTGTCGGTCACATCTACGATCACGATCTCGTTTTCGTTACTGGCAAACATAATCTCTCTTCCAGTGTAATCTGCATCGGGGCCGTCGTAGATCACGATATGGGCGTCGTGAGTGTACCCGTCGGCTGGATGTCCGCCGGCCGCTACGGGATTCACAGGGTCGGCGATGTTCACAAAATGAGCACCACCACCAAAGGTGCTGGTCCCAATAGCATAGGCATAACCGGTATCTTCGTTAATGGCAATATTATGGGCGCTTCCAAATCCGCTATACCAGGCATCATTGGTAAAAACCACTGGCGGATTTGCCACGTTTCGCAACCGGGTGAGGTCGAACACCTGCATTCCGTGGTTGCTGTCTTCGCTCACGATAAAAACATGGTTGTTGTAAGTTTTGGCATCCCGCCACGTAGTGTGGTCCGGGCTTTGTCCGGGCAATTGCCCAAGGTAAATCGGATTCACCGGATCGGAAATATCGATAAAGGCCGTAGCCTCGTTCAAACAAATAATGGCGTATTCCTTTCCGTCCTGGGGATCGGTCCAACCCCAGGAATCGTTAGCTTTTACAGAGTTGAAGGTGGATAAAGGAATTTGCGAAATAAGGTCGTACCCTTCACATTCGAACGAACCTGCCATACCATCCACACAAGGTGTTTGAGCAATTCCGAAAGAAAATGTGAGACAAAGGATGTATAGTAAAAATCTTCTCATGGCAACATTAGTTTTGCTAAATGTACAAAACTTCGTTGTTAATATAAACCCAATTATGTGTACTCGGGTTTCTTTCCAACCACGCCCTCGTAATGCGCCATGATCTTTGGAGTATCTGTCTCGATATTGCCACTGGGTTCGAACGGTGGATGTATGGTGACCGTCTTTTTGCTGTAATTGAAGGCCACCGGAATAATGGGAACGCCTGCCTCTACGGCGATGTAGTAATATCCGGTTTTCCATTGTTCCACCTTCTTTCGTGTGCCTTCGGGTGCCAGTGCTAATCGGAATTCCTCCTTTGACCGGAAGATTTGCGCGATGGATTCCACCTTATTCTGGCCAGAGGTTCTGTCCAGTGGTGCACCGCCCATCCAACGAAAATACCATCCGAAAGGCCATTTGAAGAGCTCTTTCTTGGCCACAAAATTGATCTCGACACGGATGATCCGGCGGGTAAAGGCACCAACATAGAAATCGTGCCAGCTGGTATGTGGTACAACGATCACAACGGCTTTTTTAAGATCGGTAGAAAAACTTCCTTCGATCTTCCAGCCCAATAATTTGTGAAATACAAACTTGGTGATTCCCATGTGTAGTAAGGTACTACATTTTTTGGTAGAGGGCTTTCAGCTTATCACGAGTCATGATCTGCTCCCAGTTGTCGCCCAGGGCATTCTCCCAAAGCGGCACCAGCCCTAATGCAATGTCGATCATGGTTTCCATTTCTTCTTCGGAAAGGTTGCTGCAAATACCGGTAGGGATATCGATATCGTGATAATCCCTCATTTCTTTGAATAGCCGAACTCCTTCCGGGTAATATTCCTCCAAATGATTGAATACGATACAATTTCCGAT
>JBCCHR010000066.1:0-11297 GCA_039028655.1 Bacteroidota bacterium | reverse complement strand
CGATGTAATTCAGAAACAATGAAAACAGAACAAGTAATAGACCATATTGTAGCATGGCTTCGCGACTATGCTTTGAACGCGAATATGAAAGGGTTCGTTATTGGCGTGAGCGGCGGCATCGACTCGGCATTGACCTCTACCCTATGCGCCAGAACAGGACTGGAGCTGCTGTGTCTTGAAATGCCCATACATCAGGCCCCATCGCAGGTAAACCGGGCCATGAACCATATCGACTGGCTGCAATCCAACTATGAGAAGGTATCGATGACCCAGGTAAATCTCACGCCCATTTTCGATTCGTTTGTGGCTGCCATGCCGCCTGTAGAAAACGAAGAGTCTCGTTTTATGTCGCTGGCTAATACCCGCGCGAGACTACGCATGACCTCGCTGTATTATTTTGCCGCGTTGAAAAAGTATTTGGTAGCCGGTACGGGCAACAAGGTAGAAGATTTTGGGGTTGGTTTTTTTACAAAATACGGCGATGGAGGTGTGGACCTCAGTCCCATAGCCGATCTTATGAAAAGCGAGGTATACGAATTGGCTCGTTTTCTCGGGGTGAACCAGGAAATCATCGATGCGGCCCCTACCGATGGTCTATGGGGTGATAATCGGACCGATGAGGACCAGATTGGGGCCACCTACGACGAACTGGAATGGGCAATGAAAATGCAGGATGAAGGAAAGTTGGTGTCGGATTTTTCGGGCCGTGAAAAAGAGGTGTATGCCATCTATTTGAGGCTCAATGGTCTTAACCAACATAAGATGAACCCAATACCCATTTGCATAATTCCCGCCAATCTTCGGCAATCTTAGGTTTTTAACGAGTTTTCTTACGTTTGAACGAAAAATCTCTCACATATTTCAAAGATGTTATAGTTTTGGATTTGTAGTAGAAGTATTACAAAACCTCACATTTTTAACACTATCCCCAAGTTTAAGAATTTGTCTTAGAAAAGGGACTATAATATGAAAAGAATCGTTATTGCAGATCACCATCCGGTGACCCGAAAAGGTATAGCTTGCATGCTAAAGAAAAGCGACAATTACGCCATCGTTGGAAAGGCAAACAATGGTGACGAATTGTTCAAGAATCTACAAGAGCTACAACCCGATATCCTCATCATGGAAATTGATATGCCGCAGATCAACGGTATCAATGCCCTGAGAACCATTAAACAAGAATTTCCGGAAACCCGTGTTATGATTTTCTCTACCCACCCTGAGGAGATCTATGCGTTGCGTTCCATCAAATCGGGAGCAGCGGGTTACGTACCCAAAACCGCTTCGAATAAGGTATTCTTAAAAGCCTTAAAGCAGATCGCCAAAGGTGGCATTTTCCTCAACGAGGATCTTACTTCCACCTTTACCAGTCGCAACGTGGGTGAAGCGAGTGCTATAAGCCGTTACAAGAAACTTTCGTCCAGAGAGATCGAAGTGCTTAACTTGTTGTCGAGTGGAAAGCGAAATAAAGATATTGCCAACGCACTCAACATCAACGAAAAGACGGTGAGCACCTACAAAACGCGATTGCTTAAGAAGTTGAAGGTGGATAATCTGGCCGATTTGATCCACCAGTCCAGAATGTTCCAGTTCGGTTAAACTACAGCACTCGATTTAATTTTTCGGAAAGCACCTTTTTCAAGGTGATGTAATCCACTATATCCTGAAGACTGTGTTCCTTTTGAGAGGCATCATCATTCTCTTTCACCAACTCACTGAGTTCGTCGATCTTTTGAGAAACCAGGTGCCTGCGCAGGTTTAAGATGGTTTCGCTCACCATTTGGGAGATCGTCGATTTTTTCTCCTTCACGTAAATCTCCTTTCGCTCCCAATGAGCCAAATGGTATTTTTCGTCGTCCATCAAAATATGGGTGATCGCTTCTGCCTTTTCGGGTTGCAGGGATTTCACAAATTGCTCCACTTTCAGCTCCTGATTTTGATTGAGCGCATTGATGATCTCGTAATACAGATCTTTGAACTCTGCATTGGCAAATTCAATCTCATCCTCCTGCAGATCCAGGTATACCTTTTCAAACACCCTAGACGTAACCATTTCAGGCTTAAAGGTGATCTGTCCTTCATCATTGGCCTCCAGCATGAGATCTTCAAATTCCTCCTCTTCATTCCCGTACAACAATAACAGTTCTATAAGTTTACGTTCCAATTCGAACTGCACATCCACCTTTCGGACCACTTGCTTCTCAGGAGGAACCACCTCCATAGGCTGTGGAGCCTCCTTCCTGGCTTGTTTAGAGGCATCTCTTTGTTCTTTCTGAAGCAATTGCGCAAGGGTACTAAACAGCACTTCCTCACTAATATCCATAATGCGAGAACATTCCTTGATGTAGACCTCGCGCTTGATCACATCCGGGATCTTCGAAATACTGTGCACCATATCCCTGATGGTTTCGGCACGTCGCACCGGATCGTCTTTGCCATCGGCCGCCAGTAGAGAAGCCTTGAAGGCAATAAAATCGGTGGCATTCTCATCCAGGTAGAGGGTAATCTCTTCGAGGGTGTTGTTTTTGGCAAAGCTATCGGGATCCTCCCCCTCCGGGAAGGTACAGATCTTCACGTTCATCCCCTGCTCCAGTATCAGGTCGACACCGCGCAAGGAGGCACGCAAACCGGCTGCATCTCCATCAAAGAGTACGGTGATGTTCTTCGTCAATCTATTCACGAGACGGATCTGTTCGGGGGTAAGAGCCGTACCCGATGAAGATACCACATTCTTGATCCCTCGCTGGTACAGCTGGATCACATCCGTATACCCTTCCACCAGGTAGCAATTATCCTCTTTGGCAATGCTCTGTTTGGCATGGTAGATTCCATACAATACCTTACTCTTGTGATAGATCTCACTCTCGGGAGAATTGAGGTATTTGGCGGCTTTCTTCTCATTAGACAGGATACGCCCACCAAATCCGAGAACGCGCCCACTCAAACTATGAATAGGAAACATGACCCGCCCTTTGAAGCGATCAAACTGTTTTTCCCCTTTAACAATAGTAAGGCCCGTTTTTTCAAGAAAACTCAGTTGGTAGCCGCTTTTCAATGCTTCGGACGTAAAGGCGTCCCACTCATCCGGCGAGTAGCCAAGTGCGAAGGTTTTGATCGTCTCATCCGTAAACCCTCGTTCTTTGAAGTAGGTTTTTCCGATGGCTTTCCCCATCTCACTTTCCAGCAGGGTTCGGTGGAAATAGTCCTTGGCAAATTCGCTCACCAGGTACAGACTTTCCCGTTCGCTGGCCAGTTCTTTTTGTTCGTTGGTCTGCTCTGTTTCCTCGATCTCGATCCCGTACTTCTTGGCCAGGTAGCGAATGGCTTCGGGATAGGTAAAATGTTCGTGCTCCATTAGGAACGACACCACGTTACCACCCTTTCCACTGGAGAAATCCTTCCAGATCTGCTTCACAGGCGACACCATAAAACTCGGCGTGCGCTCGTCGCTAAACGGACTCAATCCCTTGAAATTGCTGCCCGACTTCTTCAGCTGCACAAAATCGCCGATCACCTCCTCTACGCGAGCAGTTTCGAATACCGAATCGATGGTGGTTCTTGAGATCAAATTTCAGAAGAATTTCAGAAGAAAAAGATACACAAATATAACCTTAAAACGACGTAAATGAGTAAAATCCAAGACCAAAAAAAAGACCCCCGACAGGAGGTCTTTTCAGAATATAAAACATGGACAGTGGCTAATCCCAGTCCCATCGAACCCCTAGCGACACGTTGCGCTGATTGAGAGGATCGTCCTTAAAAATAGTGTTGAGATCGTATTTGGCATAGATAGAGATCTGGCTCCACCCAATATAACCGCTCAAACCGTAGACAAAGTTGCTCGTGTTGTAGCTGCCTTTGAGCTTCTGCTTTACGTTTTGACCGTCTTCCCGAAACTTCAGTTTTTGTCGGGCACCCAGCTTGATTCCGGCGTAGCCACCGAGGCCCAAGCGGAACTTTTTGTAGGTGCTGTACCGAAAGTAGGTATCTCTTTCGATCTTTCGTGATGGGCCGATCTCGAAGTGAACTGGCACCACCATATTGTCGACGCGGAATTTGGACTTTTCCAATTCCAACGGAAACTCTTGCAATTCGGTTTGAGAACCGGTATCCACCAAATATTGATTGTCTTCTGCCTTCAATCCGTTGAACTGGAAAGACAGACCGTATTTTAATCGCAACCAGTTGCTGTTCTTGAACACACGAGTCTTGAAACCAAGGCCAATTTCAGCATAGCGACTCCCCCCGATCTTAAAGGGAGAATCCTCCAGCGATTGCCCGTCCCCGATCACATTATTGAGCCCAAAGGAAAAGATGATCTCACTCCTGGTACGGCGATCGTACTTGCGATGCTTTTCATGGCTGTTTGAAAAAGTAACACCAAAGATCGATTCGCCGGTAATATCGTCGGTCCCAAACCCAATGATCTGAAAGCTTCCATTACTGGTATCTCCGTTGCGTCGCAGGAGTTCGATCTTGTTGTCGACGATCGCGATCTTATTCTCGATATTGAGCGCGACCTCCTCAGCTGCCTTCTGCTTTCTTTCGTCGGCTTCGGCTTGGGTAATCTCTCCTTCTTCCACCATCCGATTGATGTTGGAGACCTGAATTTTAAGCGCATCTTTTTCGTCATTGATGATCACCTCTTTGGATTTCTCCAAAAACTCGATTCGCTGTAAAACATTCTCTTCCTGGGCGTAGGATTGGGTCAAAGCTAGCGCCCATACCGCGATGGCGGTACATAGTGTAACAATTTTCATACTATTCGTGATTTTTGCCTCTAAGGCTGATTGATGATTCTATTTTAACAAAGACAGCTGTTCCTTTGTCTTAATTATTTCGCTCCGCTACGGCGGTACGTATCTTATTATATCCATCTCCCAGGGCATCGAATACCTTGTCCCTGAAACTGCGTTCCAATTCGGTCTCCACATCCTGAAGCAATGCCGTGGCATCGATCTTCTTGGTACTCGAATCTAGCAGGCGTTGGTTGGCAATATCCCGCTGCGCCTTTCGGAGTAGCGCATCGATCTCCTCGGCAGTCACGGTATTGTTGGCATTCTCAATTTGCTGGATGCTCGCCACTACCTCATCCACCTTGGCATTCATAAATCCGTCCTCTGGCCTTATTTCGTTGATCGCTTCGGGTCGTTTTTCCTCGATTTCGTTCTTGGCGATAACCGCTGTCTCTTTCATCGGTATCTCGACAATGGATTCTTTTTCTTCGGAATTGATTGCGGCATTATTCTCCAGGATAACGTCGCCTTTCGTTTCTGTGGCCAATAGTCGTTGCTGCTTGGGTCGCTTCTCCATCAACTTTTCGTCCAAAACATCTTCCTCGACCTCCTCCGATAGGTTACTCGTTGCGACTTGCTCCTGTTCGACCTCTTTCATAGACTCCTGGATGACTGGTTGTACGCGCTCCGTGTTTTCTACGGAAGGCAGTTCCGTCTCATCCACTACCAATTGCTCGGGTTGTTCCTTATTCAACTCAAAAGCGAAGTAGGAAACGACCAGCAAAACACCTACCATAGACGCGGCAATCGCCAACCAAAAGGACCTGTTCCCTTTTTTCTCCGGAAACTGAGTGTCCAACTTCGACTCTAATTTCGACCAGGCATCTTTTCCTGGCTGAAGCTCCCTTTCCTGCAACTTCTCCCGAATGTTCTCTTCAAATTTAATGGGTGCCATAACTTAACTTGTTTTCTTTGGTAACTAGTTTCTGAAGAATCTTTCGCGCCTTGAACAATTGTGTTTTCGACGTACTTTCCGAGATCTGTAACAACTCGGATATCTCGCTGTGCTTGTAGCCCTCAACGGCGTACAATACAAAAACGGTTTTGTAGCCATCGGGTAGTGTGTCGATCAATCGCTGGATCTCCTCCACTTCCAGTTCGGTTTCAATGTAGGCCACTCGATCTGCCGAGTTTTCTACCTCTCGTTCCTCGTCGAAGAGCAATTTCTTCTCTTTTCTTAACTGAGAAATGGACTCGTTCACCATGATGCGTCGTATCCATCCTTCAAAACTACCTTCGTTCTTGTAGGTCTCCAGCCTTGTAAATACCTTCAAAAATCCATTCAACATCACTTCCTCCGCCAATTCATCTTTTTTCAGGTACTGCCGGCATACACTCAGCATCTTTGGTGCGAACAACTCGTACAATTCATGCTGCGCTTTGCGGTTGCCCTTGCGGACCTTGCCAATGAGTCGTTGATAGTTCTTATGTAGCGATACTACTTTCATTCGTATGGTTTGCGAGACGCTTCTATTAACATAGACGCAGGCTTTTTAAAAATGGTTGTCTGGGGTTCAGAAAAAAATAAAAAAAAAGTACCTGCAGGTTGTATCCAACAAATTTCAGGCCTTAACAAAAGCGGGTTACTTCTTCCGATCGATCACATCGTTCACCATCAACTCAAGCGAATCCCGGTAAGGCGACTGTGGATACCCCTGGAGGATCTCCAAGGCCTGTTGTTGGTACGTTTTCATTTGTTGGGTGGCATATTCCATCCCACCGTTGGCCTTTACAAACTGGATAACCTCTTTGACACGTTTCTTGTCGTGGTTGTGATTCTTTACCGAATTGATCAACCAACTCTTATCCTTTTTAGAGCAGTGGTTGAGCGTGTAGATCAACGGTAGCGTCATCTTTTTCTCTTTGATGTCGATCCCGGTAGGCTTCCCGATCTTCTCCTCACCATAGTCGAACAGGTCGTCTTTGATCTGGAAAGCGATACCGATAAGCTCGCCAAATTTTCTCATCTCCTCCACGGTTTCCGAACCGGCATTCACCGATTGCGCCCCCATGGCACAACAGGCGGCGATGAGTGTCGCAGTTTTTTGTCGAATGATATCAAAATAGACCGCTTCGGTAATGTCCAGTTTTCGCGCTTTCTCGATCTGCAGCAGTTCGCCCTCGCTCATTTCACGTACCGCCACCGATATGATCTTTAAAAGATCGAAGTCGTCGTTATCGATAGACAGAATAAGCCCCTTCGAGAGAAGGTAATCGCCCACCAAAACGGCGATCTTGTTCTTCCATAAAGCGTTGATCGAAAAGAAACCGCGTCGTCGGTTGCTGGCATCCACTACGTCGTCGTGCACCAGGGTGGCGGTATGGATAAGCTCGATCACCGAGGCACCGCGATAGGTACGTTCGTTCACCGCCCCGTCGTTGCACATTTTGGCGATGAGGAACACAAACATGGGACGCATTTGTTTTCCCTTGCGATTTACAACGTAATGGGTAATACGACTGAGGAGGGACACCTGTGAAGACATGGAATTGGAGAACTTTTTTTCAAAGAGTTCCATCTCGACTTCAATAGGAGATTTTATTTGAGAGACGATCTTCATGCGCGTTGTCAAAGATAGGAAATCGTACCTATTTATTGCTTATTAGCCAATTGCCCACAGGCCGCATCGATATCCTTACCGCGACTTCGTCGTACGGTAACCGGTATCCTGTTTTTTTCCAACTGCTCCATGTATCGATCGATCACTGTGGAAGCCGCTTGCTGAAATTCTCCATCGTCTATAGGGTTGTATTCGATGATATTCACCTTGCAGGGAACGTCCTTGCAATATGCCACCAGCGCACGTATATCCGCCTCCTTGTCGTTGATCCCTTGCCAAACGATATATTCATAGGTAATGATCTTCTTAGTTTTGGCATACCAGTACTGCAACGCCTCCTTAAGATCGTCCAGGCGAAAACTCTTGGCAAAAGGCATGATCTGTTCCCGGGTTTCCTGTATAGCCGAATGCAATGAGACGGCCAGGTTGAACTTTACTTCATCGTCAGCCATTTTCTTGATCATCTTGGGCACACCGGAAGTAGAAAGCGTGATTCGCTTTGGCGACATCCCCAGCCCTTCGTCGCTGGTGATCTTTTCGATAGAGAGCAACACATTCTTATAGTTCATCAGGGGTTCTCCCATTCCCATAAAAACGATATTGGACAGTGGCCTGCCATGGTAGAGCATGCTTTCCTTGTGAATGGCCACCACCTGATCGTAGATCTCGTCCGGATTCAAGTTGCGCATGCGTTTCAAACGAGCCGTAGCACAAAATTTACAATCTAGACTGCATCCCACTTGCGAAGAAACACAGGCCGTTGTACGATTTGGGGTGGGTATGAGCACAGATTCGACCGTTAAACCGTCGAACAACTTAACAGCGTTCTTGATCGTTCCGTCTTCGCTCTTCTGTAGATGATCCACCTGGATATGATTGATCACAAAATGGGTGTTGAGCTCATCCCGGGTGGCTTTGGAAATATTGGTCATCTCCTCGAAACTATGCGCCCCCTTCAGCCAGAGCCATTCGTACACCTGATTGCCGCGAAAGGCCTTCTCCCCGATCCCTTCAAAAAATGCACGAAGGTCGTCTTTGGAAAGTGCTCGAATGTCTCTTTTTTCTGAATCCATTTGGCAAAATTACCACTTAATTCCGAAGCAAAAAAAACCCCTTTCAAAGTGAAAGAGGTGCTTCAAATTGGGGTGCGAACCCTAAAGTTTATCAACAATGATCTTCTTAGTAATTTCGTTTTGGGTGTCGTCATCTTGCAGATGCAGAAAGTACATTCCCTCTTCCAAACCTGCAACATCGATCCGGTTCTCGGAATTAGAAACATTCCCCTGCCGAATCAGTTTTCCACCAATATCGTAAAAGCGATAACTCAAATTAGGGTATTGGGTGTTCATTACCATGATATAATCCGAAGCCGGGTTCGGGTAAATATCCAGGGTTCCGGTTATTTCAATGTCCGAAATGCTAAGGGCATTCTCCATGGCATCGATGGACGTGAGACCCGTTCCGCTGGGATCCAGCCAGTCCTCCAAACGAGAAGACGCCGTGGCGCCGTAGTCCCAGGAAACACCAACCCTGCCGTAAATATCGTAATCGCCATTGTTCTCTAAGCCATCGCAAAACGATTGTCCTGCGTACAGCTGACCAATAATCCGACCTTCTTCATTGAATAGAGGTGAGCCGGAGGAGCCACTTTCGGTAGTCCCAATCTCCCAGCCATTACCATTGCCCGCGGAAACGCCTTTGATGAGCCAGACATCGGTCCCGTTGGCCACTTCTTTAACGGCAGCGTCGTCGTCTCGACAAATTTTCATGATATCCCCATTGGGATGATGGATCCCCACCTGAAACTCCGGAAGGTTATCGGACCGATCCCAGCCCGCAAAGGCCACGTCCCAAGATGGAGGGATGGCGTTATACAATTCTACCAGAGCAAAGTCTGTTTTGGTATTGCTTGCCAGTAAAGTAGCACCGCTCATGGTGAAATTGGTCTGAATATCAGAACTGTTCTCCAATTCACCGCAAACAGGTCCCGGACTCATCCAATTAAAGCGAACCGACCATAAGGCCGGGTTGGAGTTGTCCAAACAGTGATTGGCTGTTAACAAATAAGGTTTTTTATTGAATTGCGTATTGTTGATCAATGAAGCAGAACACAAATAGCCATTGCCCAGATTGAGCAGGGCCACTGCTTTTTTCACCAGGTTCTTCTTGGTTTCGAAATCACTCCCAATAAAACAGTTCACGTCGTAATTACAGTCACCCGAATCGTTCAAGCCACGGGTGCCATCCACGAAGGAATTTACACGTCCCATGCGATAGCCGTGAATAATACTCCCGATCTCCAGGGTTGCTCTACCCACGGTGGATGCCGGTTCGAAGTATTCTACCCAAATGGTCTCGCCGGTAACAAACCACGAACCCAGAATTTTGGAATTTCGATTATTCTTGTTCGAGTAGGTTTTCGATTTATCCGTTCTCTCGTCGTTATACAACTGCAATCGAGCACCGTTTGGTAGGTGAAAATCCTTGAAGTTCACGCTCATATTCAACGCTTCAGGCGATTTGATCGCCACACGCCACAATCGAGCACCGTTGTCCAATTCGGTCCACACACCGCTTCCCTCCATGTCTAGGACAATAGGTCGCGTAACGCCATAGCGCCAGGGTAAGCTTTTGTCCAGATCATTGATGGCATCCTCCTCACGGATCTGTTCAAGATCGAGCGGCGGAAGTTCAATAGGCGGGAAAGATTGAAGGTTGAGGTCCCAACTAACAGGTGTGCCTTCGCCTTCCTCCTGGGCAAAACCCAAAGAACAAGACAAAGCGAAAAATGCGACCAACAGTAATTTTTTCACCTTAAAGTTTAGTTAGTAGTTGCGTACAACAGCTAAATATACCCAAATATTTTTACTTTCCGATCGTATCAACATCAAAAAAAAGGCTCCTTATCGTTGATAAGGAGCCCGATTTGAGAGGATTATTTCTCTTATAAGATCAACATGGCGTCGCCATAAGTGTAAAATCGATACTTCTCTTTGATCGCTTCGGCATAGGCCTCTTTCACAAATTCGTGCCCCGCAAAGGCAGATACCATCATCAACAAGGTAGATTTTGGCGTGTGGAAATTGGTCACCATACTATTGGCAATGCTAAAGTCGTAAGGCGGGAAAATAAACTTGTTGGTCCATCCCGCATAAGGATTCAATGTATGGTTGGACGAGACCGAACTCTCCAGTGCACGCATTGCAGTCGTACCCACTGCACAGATCCTCTTTTTATGCGTGATCCCGGTGTTTATGGTAGAAACGGCACTATCGTCGATTATGATCTCTTCACTGTCCATCTTGTGTTTGGACAAGTCCTCCACTTCTACGGGGCTAAAGGTACCCAAACCAACGTGCAAGGTTACTTCAGCAAAATTGATCCCTTTGATCTCCAATCGCTTCAACAAGTGCTTGGAAAAATGTAATCCGGCCGTAGGAGCTGCCACGGCACCTTCCGTCTTGGCGAAAATGGTTTGATACCGCTCCGCATCTTCCGGTTCTACATCTCGTTTGATGTACTTCGGAAGTGGGGTTTCTCCCAATTCTGTCAATTTGTTTCTGAATTCTTCATAGGACCCGTCAAACAGAAAACGCAGTGTTCTTCCTCTGGAAGTGGTATTGTCGATCACCTCGGCAACAAGGGATTCGTCTTCACCAAAATACAGTTTATTACCAATTCGGATCTTTCGCGCAGGGTCAACCAATACGTCCCACAAACGTGTTTCACTGTTCAATTCGCGTAACAAGAACACTTCGATTCGAGCCCCAGTCTTTTCTTTATTTCCAAACAAACGCGCCGGAAATACCTTGGTGTTGTTCAAAACCAACACATCATCCTCATCAAAATAGTCGATCAGGTCCTTGAACATCTTGTGTTCAAAGGTTTGGGTATCTCGGTGAAGCACCATCATGCGGGCCTCATCTCTGTTAGGCGCCGG
>JBCCHR010000065.1:0-11324 GCA_039028655.1 Bacteroidota bacterium | reverse complement strand
GGAGACTCCTGCCCCGCACCGGGTGTAGCACAGTCGATCTCGTCTTCGGAGATGAGTAAATGGACTTCCCCTGAGGAGGGTGGCTCATCATGACTAACGGGTGAAATGGTTGCCTGATTTTGGTCTGCTTCGGACACGCCGATCAACGATAGGACTTCCCTCAATTTTTTGGTGGCTGTTTTTTCCAGTCCAAGGAATTCCATGACGCTACGCAAACCTCTGGCGGGATTCTTGGTGAGGTCGGCATATTGCAAACGCTGCCATCGCATGGGCAGGTCGCATTGTTTGATAAGTATGGGAATGAGTTTCTTATTTCGTGTTACGGCGATATGAAACTCGTCGTGGACATTCTTCGACTCGACTGCGTTGGGAGATATGAACAAAAGGAAGGTTTGGGAGTTCTCAAGGGCTTGCTCTATGGCATGGTCCCAATTCTCACCCAATTGGATCCCCAGTTGATCGATCCAGACGTTCACGCCCAGTTCCTGCAAGGCCTTTACAAATTCAAGGGCGAAGGGTCTGTCTTCGCTCGAGTAGCTTACAAAAATGGATTCTGAATCCATAGTAATTTGTTTTTAGATGAATAATTTTGATATCCCAAATATCTGATTCACAATTGATTGGAATAAGCGCAATTCAACCCAAAATTGTAAAACAGGTTGATTTACGTATGTGATTTCTTACGCAAGGTGTATAGGAGGATCACAAAGCAGGTGCTTTAGCTGGATTGACCGGGTTAATCAACCTGTTATTCAGCATAAAACACTGGAAATGTTGTGCTTATAATTACATTGTCGTTGAAAAATTCTAACTAAAAATTTCAATTCATGAAAACTAAAATCATTTGGACCTTTGTGTGTTGCTTGTTTCTAATTGGTTTATGGGCATGTAACGAGGGTACGCACGCATCTAACCAGACCAATGAATCACTCATGGCGCAGCCGGATACATGTTCTCTGGCAGGACCTTTACTTACAAATTATCAAATTCCCGACTCTGTGGCCGTTTTGGGGATCAGTTCGTATATTGACTACGTGGAGGAGCTAAAAACAGGTCTCCAGAACAACAATGATGAATTCCTGATCTTTGGGGTTGAAGTTCAAGTAGAAGAATTGTACCAACTGCTTTGCGCCGTGCGCCAGGCCAAGGGTTCGAAATTGTATATAATGGATGCGATCAAGGTGACCGATACCAACGAGTTTGCGGATATGATATTTGTCGTAGAGCCTCCGGCTCCTTCGACACCTTCTTCACCTCAATTGGAACCAAACTACTATTTCGACTTCACGCAACCCTGCCCGGCTGCGTGTCCATCGCTCTTTGTGAACGAGATTCTTTGAGTCGTAAGGCAATAAAACGCAATTAATGGAGACATACGCCACATTACAGACATTTTACGCGATCGCGGTGAAGGTTGCCCTGGCAGCACTCATCTTTAATGTGGCGTTTTGTGTGTTCTACGGAAGGCGATTTAACGTTCCTTTCAAACGATTGTCCCTGTTTTTAATTTTGAATCTCTTGACCGAGATCTTGGCGTATACCTTCATTCAATTGGAGATCAACAACCTGCCGTTACTACATATGTATACACTAGGTGAGTTTGTCTTACTGTCCTACTTTTATCAGAGCTTGTTCAAAAAAAGCAGTCGTTTTCGAAAGTTCCTCAACTACTATATCGTGATCGGTGCGTTGTTCATACTATCCAATTCCTTGTGGATACAAAGCATCTACGGTTTCAATACCATCGCCAAAACCTTTGTCCAGATCAGCATTATTGGCTACGCTGTTTTCTTTTTTTACAGACAGCTGGGTGATCGGCCTTATCCAGAGGCTATTTCCAAGAGTCTGAGTTTGGTCAATTCGGCAGTAATCATCTATTATTCAGGAAGTTTATTTATCTTTATGTACGGCAAATTCTCGCTGGTGCATGTGGAGGGATATGTGGTGTTCTGGGCGTTCAACGCTGTCTTAAACTTCATCTTTCAATTGCTGATTCTAATAGGACTATGGAAAGCATTTTTCAGGAAGAAAACCTTATCACTCTAATGGCAATTGGCACTCTCATTATGTTGGCCCTGGCTTTGGCGTTCGTACTTTTTGTGAACTATTCGCAAAAAAGAATTCTCAAAGCGCAAATGCAAAGTCAGAAGCTGGCCTTGCAGCACCAACAGGAATTGTTGCACAGCAATATCCTCACCCAGGAAGCCGAGCGAAAACGAATCGCCAGAGACCTACACGACGAGATCGGGTCGAAACTCAATGTGATCTTTTTGAACATTCATCGATTGAAAGAGCCGGGCAAGGAACAGGAGGAGATCAATGTTATCACCGATGAGATCGAAGCGGTCATCAACACGACCATCGATTCCACCAGGCATATTTCCCATGAATTGCTACCTCCCACTTTGGAAGACTTTGGCCTGATCGAGGCCCTGCGCGAACTGCAACATAGTTACAATCGACTCGGGCACCTGCGCATTGAACTGGAGACAAAGGGCGATCCCTGGCAGGTAGAGAGTAAACTGATCGAGCTCAATCTGTTTCGGGTGGTCCAGGAATTGATCAATAATTCGATCCGTCATGGAGAGGCGACCGAAATTGACATCGAGATTGAGGTGGCGCCGACTCAGATCCTGATGGAATACAGTGATAACGGCCTTGGTTTTGATAGCGCTCAGCAGGAAACCAAAAAGGGTTTGGGTGTGAAGAATATAGAGAGTCGCCTACAAATGATCGGTGCCCAATACACCTGTGTTTCCTCACCTGGTGAAGGGGTGCAGGTAACAATTGAATTGCCCGTGAACGTGATGCAAGATTTAAACAAAACCAATGAAACTGATTAAAATTGCTATCGCCGATGACGAAGCTCTGTTTCGGAAGGGAATGAAGCTGATACTGGACAGTTACCAGTGGCTTCAGGTCGTGCTTGAAGCTGAAAACGGAATCGATCTACTCGATCAATTGCGTTCTACGAAAGATATGCCGGACATACTTTTGCTCGATCTGAAGATGCCCGAAATGAATGGCATTGAAACCGCGAAGGTGATCCAATCAGAGTTCCCATCATTGAAGACCATCGTGATTTCCACCCATTTTAGCCGGGCCTTTATCATTAACATGATCGAACTTTCGGCAGTGGCTTACCTCCCAAAGAACTCTCAACCCCAGGAGGTGGTGGATACCATCAAGGGAGTGCATGAGTATGGTTTCTACTACAACAGTGAGGTGCTGGCCATCATTCGGGAAAATATCATATCCAAGAAGAAGCCCAAGGCGCAATTCTCGACCGAACTTACGGCCAGGGAGAAGGAAGTCCTGCAACTCATCTGCGAACAATATTCGGCCAGGGAGATTGCGGAGAAACTCTTTATCAGTGCCCGAACTGTCGATGGACATCGCAACAACCTATTGCTCAAATTGCAATGCAAGAATGTAGCCGGGCTAGTAGTAGTGGCCCTTCAGAATGAATTGGTCGATATCCCCCATCGCTATTGATCGGTGGAATGATCCACTTGCAAGGAATCGGTAACCTGTATCGTACTGTCCACTTCGATCTCTGGAAATAGATCGATCTCCTTTCGATTTGGCCAAATATCCTCGTCGGTCAAGCCCTCTTCGGCCTTCCAGGTTTCGCCCATTTGCTCCAGGATGGTATCCTCCCACTGGGAAGGATGTTTGGCGTCGATCCAGATCACATCCCGATATTCACAGTCGATGAGCGCCAGGTCGGGGGTGGCAGCGCCATCAAATTTCTTGCTGTCGTCTCGCTTGGCCGCAACAGTACTCAGTACAAAGAGGCGCTTTCTGCCGGCGATCTCTTTTACGAAGGGACGAAACTCCACCGGCTTGTTCACACTCCAGTCGTATTCCTTCTTCGATTCGACTACCTTGAGTGGCATGGCCGAAACTCCTGCGAGCCCTTCTTTTTTCGCAGCATGATTATAGTACAACAATTTGTCCGTACCATCTGCCGGGATCATCACGCTAAACGACAAGCTGGTGCGTTCGTCGCCCACGGGCTCCAAGCCAAACCAGTGGTACAATCCGCTGTACGCGTCCACAGACATGGTATCGAAGTTGAAGTCGGTTACAAAAGGTTGCCAATTCTCATCATCTGTCAGGTCCGGGATCTTAACCGCCGTCTGCATGTTCCAGGGCAAGGGATCTGTAAACCCACCCAGGAATTGCAAGGATTGGGCCTGGAGACGGGAAACTTCCTCGGCCAGGGTATTTTGGCGGGTAAGGAAGGGATGTTTTTGTGTTTCTGAAGGCGGAATGTAGGTGCCTTTTCCGATGAGGATGCGCTCAAAATAATCCTTAGTGGTATGTTCTCCCGGATCCACGATCATCACTCCACCGTAAGTGGGATAGGGGAAGAAAAATCCTTTCCATTTGATGAGGCTTACCACCTGTACCCATTTACCGGAATCGTCCTTCATAAAGAACACATCGCTGGGCTCGTGGGTAAACAACTTGAAAAAATCGAATCGCTGTACTACGGCGTTGTAGGTGTTTCTGCTAAAGGCAAGCGATTCCCCGATAGAAAAGGTGACCGGTACCCGGTTACCTCCCGAAAATCTGGGGAAAGGGGAGGTGCTCTCCACCGCGAAGAGCTCTTCGATATTGTCGTTCAATCGTTGGAAGGTATACTCTTTAGAGGGCTGAACGGCCATGGTCCACAGGTTGCTGGAATCCACACGAATTAAATGAGGTAGGGTCACTTCCTGGGTCTCACCGATGGATTCGTAGGCCATGGTCACGATATTGTTGAATGGCTGTATTCGTTCATTCTGCGTAAGTGGCAATTCATGAATTTCCACCTTGTTAAGGTCGGTGAATACGTTATAGCTCTGCATGAATTGATAGAGCTTCAATTTGTATCCAAAGTACCAGCCAGTGGCAAAAAAAGCAACAATACCCAAGAGTATCAGCAGCCGCCTTCCGGTGCTGGGTGCCTTTCGAAATTTGGAGATCGTGAATACGAGAAAAAGCAGTGCCAGCAGGATGATGAACACATACTTCCGAAGAAATAATAGGGCAGGCTGATAGTCATCCCGAAGTACAAAAAGCAGGATGAACAATGTCAAAAAGACAAGTACTGTAATGAACTTTTGCTTACGTCCTTTTCTCCAATATCTTTTGATCATAATCGATTATTTGAAATTAACTCACTACGAAAACCATCAACGACCAACCACCAAACATCAACCAATTAGTTGATCATTCCCTTGTCCTTCAAACGGTCGCGGGCACTCTTTTTGGGAGGTTCTTCCGGTTTGGGCTCTACTTCCTGTTTCTCGGGTATTTCGGTGGCTTCCACTTCGATCACATCAGGATCACCTTCGGTAAGTTCTTCGATGAATTCTTTGCCTTTCTCGATGGTTTTTTTCAAATTTTCCTTCTGAAGTCCCTTGGAGGTCGCAAAGAAGAATCCGGCGATGTAAGTTCCTATCAGCGTGCCCACGATGGCCGACACAAAGTACTGGATGTAAAACCCATCAAAAGGCGTGACGAATGCCACGATAATAGCCGCCAATAAAAATAATAGCGACACCCACACCAATCGCATCAGGAACGATTGCCGGTAGACAAACCCTTTCGGATCGTCCGGCGACATTTGCAATTCCTTGGTATGCATTAATCGGTTGAAAAACCGATAGAGTTTGTTGCGTTTCGATTCCCTCACGTAGATAACGATTCCGAAGAGAATGGAAACAATAAAAATGATGATTTCCAGTGTGATCATGACTCGTAGTTTTCGTTATTTTCTAAGATACAACTAATTACCCATTCCTGATAGGAAGGTTCCCATTGGGTATAGGTCTTATAAAATTGTTCCTTGTCGTACCAATATAAGTGCAGCGGATCGTTGGGAGCGATCTTGGTCAATAGTTTCCAAACCAGTTCCATGGGTTCGTTTTCCAGATCCCTGTAGGGTTCCAGTAGTGATTTGGTGTATTCCAGTGCCACCACATCATCCATTTTCAAATCGCGTTCCACGATCTTCCGCTGGTTATAGCGTTCCACGCTCATGATCCTTTTTTGGGTGTCCTTCTCCAGGCTATTGAGGTATTTTTTGAAGAGGAACGGGCTGTCCAACACCTCGTGCAAAGGATGGTCGATCTTTTTACTCAGTTCCCCTACGAACAAGTGTTTTTTAATACGTTCATATCGTGGGGTTTTGGCCGCTTTCTTTATGTCGAATTGCGCTACCTGGTGGTTCACCAAAGCCGCCATGAGTTCGTTATGGCTCACATGATAGAGTGAGACATCGTGCACGGTATCCTTGATGGCATTCTCAAACACTTCCATGCTTTCGAACACGATAATGTCGTTTCGCCATTCCCTCAAGGCAAAGATTCCTCCAAAGGCACGGGTATAGAACGATTTGATGGGTAGCTTGATGGGGTCCAATTTCAGTTTTCGGTGCCGCAGGTCCCCATATTTTCGGGCGCTGTCGAGAATCTCATTATGGATGCCACGATCGATAAAATTATTGCCCTCTTCAAATTGGGCTACCAGTGCTTCCTGTTCTGCCTGTTTTTTATCGAGTTCATTCAGCAATCGAAAACTCACCGAAATTTCCTTGAACCGCAGCAGGTCGAAAGGCTCGTAATAAGCATCCATGTGTTGGTCGAGATGTACGCACAGGGCGGCGTCTTTGGTGATATCCCGGATCTCTCGTTCGTAGGCTGCGAAGATGGCGGTCATGATGTCTCGGTCGAAACTGTGAAAGGGCATGTGTACCGGCTTTCCCTTTTGGGCAGGGGTGATGATGATGGCGTTGCTGTTTGCCTCGCCAATATTGAGGTAGTAGGACTCTTTTTTTTCTGCTGAAATCTCTGGGCTCCATCCCATTCCATCGATCGAAAACTGCGTGAGCTCAGTGGGAGACACCCCCAGCATGGACAAGCAAGCATTGTAACGTGCCGCCAGAGATCCCGATATGGGAACCAGCGCGCCGCCTATCAATCCTGCGTCCTTTAATTTTTCCATGCCGTCCGGCTGTTTAGTGGGTTGTGCCAATTTTTATTATATCGTAATTAATCCTCATTTTCCTCGAAATGCTCCCGTGCTTCTTTCATCACATTCAATTCATGAATTCGCTGGTCTACTTTTCGTTTGAAATCGGTGTCGGCAATGGTCGCCACATTGTCCAGGTAACGCACCACCTCCTGGCGACGAATGTCGCTAAAGTTCAAGCCCTTCATATTGGCTTTCATCAATTCCTGCAGCATGCCATACTTGTTGTCGTAATTCTGCTTAAAATAGGTCTCCGGGTTTTCGAACCATGCTTCGGGCAGGTCGAAATCGGTAAGACGCAGGGAGATCGCACTTTGGATATTTCGGATGTCCCTGGAGGAGAAAAAGGCGAACTCCTTTTGGATGTTCTTGTACAATTCAGCATAAAAAAGATGCTCTGTGTCCTTGTGCTTTTTTTCAGCTTTCTCGTAGAGCTCCAAGACCCGCTCTTCGGAAGGTTTTTCGGCCTTCTTCAGGATTTCTCCCAGATTCTTTGCCAGACTTTGTGCGCTCAAATAGTCGTAGTCCTTTGGCCCGCTCATATTGACAAAACCGGGCATGGTGTTCTCCAATTTGTGCCACCAGAGGTAGTCCTGGTCGATAAAATCGGGGATGGTGCGAGCACCGTCGATCTTAAATCGCGCCTGTACTCTTGAGATCACGGCCTTGTCCAGCATTTCCGGGAGGTTGGTGAACAGCCCGATCGAACTGTTACCGTAGTTCACGGCATAGGCGCCTTCGGTATAGCGCAGGAACACGCCGATCACCTCTTTTACACCGGCTGACACTCCTTGAGCGGTTCGCTCCTGAAGATTATTCTCGGCATCATCGATGGGCGCAAAGATCAATTTGGTGGGATCCTGCAAAGGCTTCATCCATTGCACCATCTTTTCGGCCGAACCTCCCTGGAAGGTCGAGATCAAAGTGTCTGGCATGGGATGGAACAGAAACGGGATGTCTAATTCGTCGCAATGCGCCTTCAATCGCGTTGCAATGGCAGCGATCAACATACTTTTACCTGTTCCCGGGATTCCGTAGCCCATGAACACCGGCATAAAACCGCCCAACTCCTGGAAAGGGTTTTGCTTGGTTGCAAAGTCGTAGCTCATCAATCGCTCGGTGAGACGTCGTGCGAAATGCTTGGCATCGCGGTTACCAACGATCTCTTCAAATTGTATTTTGTTGAACTCGACACTTACGGCCGTGCCTTCAAACACATTCTCCCAACCCGAAATGGCAAATTCGCTTTGCTCCATCTTGTAAGTACGATCCGTGATCGACTCCGTATACTCCAGCGACCCCAATCGCAATTGGATCTCGGAGATCACGGCCTCGAAGAACACCACGGTAAAATCGACCACATCCTTGTCTTTGGAGATCACCTCCGGATGATTGAGGTAGGTATCATAATAGAAGAGCAGACACGACACACCTTTGAGTGGCGATAGGAAGGAAAGTTCCGGAATGCCGGCAAACTTATTCTTCATTACCGAAAGATCGTCTGAAGCCTTGGGCTTTAGTTCGTGCAATACCCGGCAGGCAATGCCAAACAGCATAAAAGCTGTGGCTGTGTGTTGTTTGGATTCAAACTCCCTGCGCTGCGCATTGTCGAGACTTGATTTGCGTTCATTAAGGCCGCTCAATCCAGAGGCATCGTAATAACTGTCCTTCAACCAGATGCCCACAGTAAGCCCTTCCTGAAGGCCAAACAAGGCCTCGTTGAGGTGAAGTGGAATCGCCACAGAATCGGGCAGCAGGCGTTTTTTTAAGGCCAACACCGACTTGGATACCGAAATCACTTCCGTGGCTGTCTTGCCGTTTGCCTTGGACAGGTACAACAGTATCGAATCGTCCTTTTGGTTCTTGTCCCGGTTCTTGGCCTTTAAACTCTGGTCCCAGTGCACTCCCTTGAGATAGGAGGTGGCTTCGTCGCGAAGCGTGGCGAGTTCCGAAAGTTTGATAGGAAAGGTGGTGTTGTGCTCCATATTATAGTTTTAATTCGGGTATTTCGATAGGTTCTTTGGTGAGTGCATTCACCGTTTCCGGAATGCGGTCGTACAGCATCTGCATCACTCGATGGGTGGTGAAAACGTATTTCTCTGTCTTTCTGGTTTCCCACAATTGCAATTCCTGCTTGCTAAGAAAACTTCCCTCCTTGAATGTTCCTGTGGAGAAGATCTCGTCGATCGACAACGAAACGGCACAGGCCGATAGGTTGAGCGTCTTTTTAATGATCCCTTCCAGCAAGATATGGGTGATCTCCAATTCGTCCTTGGCAAATACGTTGTGCAGCGGTCCCAGATCAATTTTTCTTAATTTCTTCGGAAGCAATTTGGGCAGTTTCTTGTCGATGGCGTATGCCATCATGTCCAGGCTCATATCCCGATCGGCAGTTTGCTCCAGCACCGTATAGATCTTCTCGGTATACTCGTCCAAGGTGGTTTTGTGCAGATCGAAATACATGAAACAAATGAACGGCCGGTTCTTGGAAACATCGTAAAACGACCAGCTGATGAGATAAGGCGTGTTATCAAAATTCTCGATCTTGATGATCTTCCCCTGCACAAATCGCCTGAAGATAAAGTTCTTTTCCACCGAAGTGTAATACACGATGGATCCGGCCTGCTCCAATCGTCGTTTGGAGATGGGTTCCTTGTGTTTCAACAAGGTCTCCAGGAATTCCTCCTTCAGTGATTCGGGATCGGGTAATTTACTGATGTGTTCGTTCCGAAGCGCCAGGTCGTTGATGAGGTATCGAAACTCCAGGTAGTTGGGAAAGCCAGACTCTGTAAGGTCGATACGCATCTTTTCCTCTTCATCAAACAAATATTTTACCCGGAATGCCTCCAGCGAATACATGAGCAACTCGCAGTATTGTTTCAGAAACGATAACTCCAGCGTATTGCAAATGTCGTAGACCTCCATATTCTTCACCATCTCGCCAAAAGCGTGCTTCACCACCTTGAAGTAAACAGAGTACTGTTCCTTATTCTCAAGGACCGCACTGTCTAAAGGTGTAACTATTTGGTTGATGGACATAGATCTATTGTTGTTGAAATACCATTAATGGGGTTGCCAATGCCGGGCCGACTCACTGTCTTTGGTCCCGGTTGGGAACTCGTAAAAGTGCTCGACGCTGTACGCTCGGTATGGCTGTTCGATGTTGTCTTCGGAAAAAGTTGTTTAACCAAGAAGGTCGTCATCTCCGGAAGGTTCCGGCTTTTCCGGAGTACCTTCAGGATCTCCGGCCGGTGCGTCTCCCTTATTGGCATAGAACTCTTCGAAGATCTCCTTCATATCGATGCCGTATCGATCGGCAAAGTTCTTCTGGATCTCTCCATCCTTTTCTCGAATTTCCTGCAAGGCTTCGGCATAGCTGCTGTATACACCCTGCATCACTTTCTCGTGTACCGGGATGTTGTCCATCATTTCCTGACGGGCTCGAGCGCTGGCCGAATGCATGGAGGCTAATGTTTGCCCGATATGCTCATCGGTCTTCACACCCAAATGCTCGAGGATGGCAGCAAATTCCTGGTCGGTACGTGCTTTTAACGCTACCACATAGCCATCGTAGTATTTTAATCGCTCATCCGTATCACTCTTCAATTTGGCCCGATGGGTTTGCAAGTTGCTGCGAAGCGAAGTAAGTACTTTGATGGTAAGGTTGTGTTTGTGCACGAAACTGTCCTTACTGGCTGCTAGTGTAGTGTAGGCGTTTTTCAAGCCTTCCAGTTCCTCTACTTTTTGTTCGATCTCGGTGATCTTGCCAATGGCCTCGCTGTACTCGGTAGATTGCTTGTCCGGGATCTCTTCGAGGGCCTGGCGTGCTTGTTTGAGTAAGGCGTACTGTTCTTCCAGTTTTTCTTCCGTTTCTGTTTTCTTTTCCAGTGCCTTGGTATGGTTCTTACTGGCTTCGACGATGGCGATCTGTAATTTGTCTTCTACTTCCTTGATCTCCACCTCCCGGTTCTTGAGTCGGGTAACGGCGGCCTGACTCTTATAGGAGAGTTCGTTGAGCAGGGTTTGGATGTCGGCACTCTCAATACGTTCCTGGAACATGGCCTTGGCCTTCATGTCGGCCCCTTCACGCACTTTTTCGGCCTCTTCCAGCTCGGCACGACGTTTTTTGATCTTGGACTTGCGTCCCCAAAGGTTGTTCCACCAGGTATCTTTTACCTTTTCGGCATCTTCCAACTCCAAGCGGGCGCGATCGAGTGCCTTTTGGGCATCGTCGATCACTTTTTGCTCGGCGGCATTGAGGGTAGAGAATTTCTCGAAGATGATCCCTACCTCGTCCTGGT
>JBCCHR010000064.1:0-11391 GCA_039028655.1 Bacteroidota bacterium | reverse complement strand
TTGACGCAACCAATGAAACGAAATAATACACATACTTGGTGGTGGAAAAATTTACGAACAATGTCGTGAACCAGACCATCCATGTATGTACCTAATACAAGAAGCCTGTCTTTCACGACAGGCTTTTTTTGTAAGGTAATTAAACGAATACCGAGGAGGACCTCGAACGATTTTTATTTAGAAAATGACATACCCATTAACAACCTATGCCAGGAAACTTTTGGCCGACACGCTCACCCCGGTGTCGGTCTACTTACGTCTTCGGGACAAGTTTCCCAACAGCTTGTTGTTGGAGAGTAGTGATTACCACGCCAACGACAATTCCTTCAGCTATATTTGTTTCAATCCCATCGCCTCCATCAAAGTGGCCGGCGAGCAGGTAATCGCCTCCTATCCCGATGGAAAAACGGAGATCACCCCATTGAATCAAACTACGAAGCTACCACAGATCATGGAGGACTTTGCGGCGTCCTTCAAAACCGGCGACTCGGGGAAATTCAAGTTCATCCACAACGGTCTCTTCGGATATATGTCCTACGACGCAGTGCGCTACTTCGAAGATATCGACCTACAAAAGAAAGAGGGCGATCTGGACATTCCGGATGCGTATTATGCGGTATACCAGAACATCATAGCGATCAATCACTTCAACAATGAGGCGTATATCTTTGCGCATTGTTTTGATGCTGAAGACAATACGCCTGTCATCGAGCGCATGCTGGCCTCAAAGAATTTTGCCGAGTATCCCTTTCAGCGGGAGGGGGACGTGGCGACCAACCTGAGTGATGATGAATTCATATCCCTGGTAGAAAAGTGTAAAGAGCATTGTGCGCGTGGTGATGTGTTCCAGATCGTTCCCAGCAAGCGGTTTTCGCAACAATTCTCCGGAGACGAATTCAATGTCTACCGAACGTTGCGCAGTATCAACCCCTCACCTTACCTGTTTTATTTTGACTACGGCAGCTTCAAGATCTTCGGAAGTTCGCCGGAAGCACAGTTGGTGGTCAAGAACGATCAGGCAGAGATCCACCCCATTGCCGGTACCTTTAAACGAACCGGTAATGACGAACAAGACGCCGAACTGGCCAAGAAGCTTTCCGCAGACCACAAAGAGAACAGCGAACATGTAATGCTGGTCGATCTGGCCCGTAACGATCTTAGCAGGCATGGGCGAGACGTGACCGTCGAAACCTACCGCGAGGTTCAATTCTTCTCCCATGTGATCCACCTGGTGAGTAAGGTAACCGCCAAAATGGATCCGAACACCTCTACCCTACAATTCGTTGCCGATACCTTCCCAGCCGGTACATTGAGCGGTGCACCCAAACACCGGGCCATGCAGATCCTGGAGGAATACGAAAATGTGAACCGGGACTTCTATGGCGGTGCCATTGGATTTATGGATTTTGGAGGCGATTTTAACCATGCTATCATCATTCGATCCTTCGTAAGCAAGGACCACGGTCTGTATTTCCAAGCTGGTGCGGGTATTGTTTCTGAAAGCGATCCGAAGAGCGAATTACAGGAAGTGTATAACAAACTTGGAGCCTTAACCAAGGCTCTTGAACTTGCAGAAAAAATTTGAAACTATGAAAATTTTGGTCATCGATAATTACGACAGCTTCGTGTACAACCTCGTGCACTACCTGGAAGAATTAGACTGTGAGGTCACCGTAAAGAGAAACGATCGTTTTCAAATGGATGAGGTAGCACTCTACGACAAGATATTGCTGTCTCCCGGCCCTGGAATACCCGATGAGGCCGGGCAGCTCAAACCCCTGATCGAACGCTACGCCGGTAAAATTCCTATGTTGGGCGTTTGCCTTGGACAGCAAGCGATCGCCGAGGTTTTTGGTGGGAATCTCCTCAATTTGTCACAGGTGTTTCACGGCGTGGCTACCACTGCCAGGATCGAAGTTATGGACGAACCCATTTTCAAAGGTCTGGGTAACCGCATAGAGGTGGGACGTTACCATTCCTGGGTAGTGGATCCCAAGGGATTCCCCGACAGCCTTGAGATTACATCGGTGGACGAGAACGGCCAGATCATGTCGCTTCGTCACCGGACGTACAACATAAAAGGAGTTCAATTCCATCCCGAGAGTGTCCTCACACCGGAAGGCAAGACCATGATCGAGAATTGGGTAAAGCACAGTTAGATGAAACAAATATTAAATCGACTAATCAATCACGAACAGCTCTCAAAGAGCGAAGCCAAAGCCGTTTTGGTGGCCATGAGCGAGGGCACTTACAATCCGAGTGAAATAGCCGCCTTTATGACCGTCTTTATGATGCGCAGTATTTCCATCGAGGAACTGGAAGGATTTCGGGATGCGCTTATAGAACTTTGCGTCGCAATCGATATATCCGGTTACAATACCATCGATCTTTGTGGAACAGGGGGCGACGGCAAGAGTACTTTTAATATTTCCACTTTGGCTTCCTTTGTGACTGCCGGTGCCGGAGTTTTGGTCACCAAACATGGTAATTACGGGGTTTCTTCCGTGAGTGGATCGAGCAATGTGATGGAACAATTAGGTATCAAATTCAGTAACGACCGGGATTTTCTTATTCGCTGCCTGGAGGATGCAGGCATTTGTATCCTGCATGCGCCTTTATTTCACCCGGCTATGAAAAACGTAGCCCCCATCCGACGCGCACTGGGAGTAAAAACCTTCTTCAACATGCTGGGCCCCATGGTGAATCCTGCCTTCCCAAAGAATCAGTTGGTAGGAGTTTTCAATCTGGAGCTCGCGAGAATGTACGGCTATTTGTATCAGAAAGGAAACAAGAACTTTACAGTACTTCACGCGATTGATGGCTACGACGAGGTATCTCTTACCGGACCGGTAAAGATGATTTCCAACACCAGTGAGTCTATTCTACATCCGCAGCATTTTGGGCTGGAAAAAGTGGCCCCGGAAGAAATTTACGGCGGTGCTACTGTAGAGGAAGCTGCCCAGCTGTTCCAGGCGATCTTGCAAGGAAAGGGAACCGCAGCACAGAACAATGTGGTTTGTGCTAATGCCGCCCTGGCCATTAAGACTGTTGATCAATGTTCGCTGGAGGAAGCTTTTCAACGGGCGGAAGATTCGTTACTCAATGGTAAGGGCTGGAAAGCCCTGGAGACGCTTCAGAAATTAAGTGCATAATTTGAAAGACATGACCATACTCGACAAGATAACGGCTTATAAAACCCTGGAAGTGAATGCCCGAAAAAAGGCAATCCCTGTTTCTCTATTTAAGGAGCATGCTCATTTTGAACGCACTTGTTTGTCCTTCTCACAAGCACTTCGCGACTCCAAAACCGGGATCATTGCCGAGCATAAAAGGCGTTCGCCCAGCAAGGCAGTAATCAACGATCGAAGTGCCTTGCCCGATGTAGTGCAGGGATACGAAAAGGCTGGTGCCAGTGCCCTTTCGGTGCTTACCGATACTCGTTTCTTTGGCGGGTCTCTGGACGACCTCCTGTTGGCTCGAGACTTGGTTTCCATACCCATTCTTCGGAAAGAATTTATAGTAGACCCCTATCAGATCTACGAGGCCAAAGCCTATGGCGCAGATGCGATCCTGTTGATCGCAGCCTGCCTTTCTACGGGTCAATTGCAAGAGTTTACCGCAGTAGCCAGATCACTGGGACTCGAAGTATTACTGGAGGTCCATAACGAAACGGAATTGGAACGATCCCTTAACACCGGTGCGCATCTCCTGGGAGTAAACAACAGGAACCTGAAGACGTTTGAGGTGTCTATCGAAACCAGCAAGAAGCTTGCGGCACTCATCCCCGATTCGTTGGTGAGCGTGTCGGAAAGTGGCATAAGTACTATTCAGGCCATCGAAGCATTGCGCCATTTTGGGTACAAAGGATTTTTGATTGGAGAACATTTTATGAAAACAACGGACCCCGGCGAGAGTGCCACCAATTTTATTGCTGATCTGTCATGAAAACAAAGCTAAAAATATGCGGGATGAAGCACAATACTTTGGAAGTGTCTCAATTGCATCCGGATTATTTAGGATTTATTTTTTATGAACACAGTCCGCGTAATTTTGAAGGTACGATTCCCGAGATTCCTTCGGCCATAAAGAAAGTAGGGGTCTTTGTGAATGCTTCGGAATCATTTGTGCTGGAAACTGTGAATTCCCGCGGCCTCGATATTGTACAGTTACACGGTGAGGAATCGCCGGACTATTGCCGTTCACTTATGGCTGGCTTTGCCAAGGACGGAACTGAAGTGAAACTGTGGAAAGTATTCAGCATAAAAGAAACCTTCGACACGCAACTCCTTACTCCCTATGTGTCACTGGTCGATAAATTTTTGTTCGACACCAAGGACGTCCTCAAGGGAGGTACGGGTCGCACCTTCAATTGGAAGGCACTTGAGTGTTATGAGATACCAACGCCTATCGTCCTCAGCGGGGGCATTGGCCTTGAGCAAGTAAATGCATTGAAACGTTTTTTAGAAATGGGGTTACCCATTGAGGTTATCGATGTGAACAGTAAATTTGAGTTTGAGCCGGGACACAAGGACGTCTCCAAACTTCGGCAGTTTGTAGCCGAACTAGGCCTTCCGAAGAAATAAAAAAAAAGAACACATGCAATACAATGTAAACGAACAAGGATATTATGGAGAATTCGGGGGTGCCTATATTCCCGAAATGTTGTATCCCAATGTGGAAGAATTACGCCAGCAGTATCTTGATATTATTGCTGAAGAGGATTTTAAAAAAGAGTTTGATGCGCTGCTGAAATCGTATGTGGGACGACCCACACCATTGTACTTTGCCAAACGATTTTCTGAAAAATACGGTACAAAGGTCTACCTCAAACGCGAAGATCTATGTCATACCGGAGCTCACAAGGTAAACAATACCATCGGGCAGATTCTCCTTGCCAAACGATTGGGCAAGAAACGCATTATCGCCGAAACAGGCGCCGGTCAACATGGTGTGGCTACTGCTACCGTTTGTGCCCTGATGGGAATCGAATGTGTAGTATATATGGGCGAGATCGATATCGCACGACAGGCACCCAATGTTGCACGAATGAAAATGCTCGGTGCTAAAGTGGTTCCGGCCTTGAGCGGGAGCCGTACCTTGAAGGATGCTACCAACGAGGCGATCCGGGATTGGATCAATAACCCCGTGGATACACATTATATTATAGGTAGTGTGGTTGGGCCTCATCCATATCCCGACATGGTGGCGAGATTCCAAAGCGTGATCTCCTCTGAAATCCAGTGGCAATTGAATGAACTGGAGGGACGCCAGGATCCGGATTATGTGGTCGCCTGCGTGGGCGGAGGAAGTAATGCGGCGGGTGCCTATTATCATTACCTCGATAATCCTAAGGTAGGGCTCATTGCCGTAGAAGCCGCCGGTAAAGGTGTCGATAGTGGAGAAAGCGCGGCCACCTCTGCTTTGGGCAAGGTGGGAATCATCCATGGTAGCAAGACGCTGCTCATGCAGACTACCGACGGACAGATCACCGAACCTTATTCGATCTCGGCAGGATTAGATTATCCGGGGGTTGGCCCCATGCATGCTCATTTATTCAGCAGCGGCCGTGGAGAATTCATTTCCATTACTGACCAGGCGGCCATGGAAGCCGGGTTGGAACTGTGTGCCCTGGAAGGTATAATTCCTGCCATCGAGACGAGTCATGCCCTGGCGATCTTCAAAGAAAGAAAATTCGAACCCAACGATATCGTGGTGGTAAACCTGAGTGGCCGGGGTGACAAGGACCTTAACACCTATATCGACTACTTTCAGTTATAGACCATTAATTGTATGAATACCATGAATAGAATTCACGACCGACTTCAGCAAGAAAAAAAAGTGCTATCGATCTATTTCACCGCCGGATATCCGGAGGTGTCTGATACGGTTCCGGTGATCCATTCGTTGGTGGAACAAGGTGTCGATATGATAGAGATCGGGTTGCCTTTTAGTGACCCACTTGCAGATGGGCCCACCATCCAACAAAGCTCGGATCGAGCGCTTAAGAACGGCATGTCCACACAACTCCTGTTTGAACAACTTGCCGGTATTCGAGATTCGGTAGACATTCCGTTGATCATCATGGGCTATTTCAATCCGGTATTGCAATATGGGGTGGAAGAATTTTGTGCGAAATGCAAAGAGATCGGCATCGACGGTTTGATCTTACCGGATCTTCCTTTGGAGGCTTATGAACGCGACTACCGGACGATCTTTGAGTCGTATGGCCTGGTGAACGTATTTTTGATCACCCCGCAAACACCGGACGATAGAATTCGTGAGATCGACACTGCGAGTGAAGGCTTCATTTATATGGTAAGCAGTGCGAGCACTACTGGCGCGAAGAGTGGGTTTGGCTCGGAACAAACCTCCTACTTCGAGCGCATTGCCGCCATGCAACTAAAAAGCCCGACGGTCGTTGGTTTTGGGATTAGCAATGCAGAAACATTTGAAATGGCCACAAGCCATGCCAATGGCGCCATTATTGGTAGTGCATTCATCAAATCCCTGACTCAAGAGGGACTTGCAGGCATCCCCGATTTCATTAAACGTATCCGTTCTTGAATTCCCATTGTTTTTGAAAGCGATTGATTCTTTGTAAATTTATAGGAATCAATAACTTAAACAGATCAATATATGGGAAAAGGTGACAAGAAAACCAAGCGTGGTAAAATTCAGATGGGCAGTTATGGCAGGTTGCGACCAAAGAAAAAGAAGAAGGCACAACCGGCCGCGGCCAAAGGAAAGAAGAAAAAATAATACGTTATTAAAATCAAAAACCCCTCCATTTCTGGAGGGGTTTTTTATTGGTTGGTTATCTATAACCGTTACTCTTTTACGAGTCTCTTCACTGTGCTTGCTCCTTCACCTTGGATCTGTACCATGTACACTCCGCTGGCAAGGTTAGACACGTCAATGGTTCTTTCCTGAATCATATCGGTAAGGTCGACAGTTTGTACTAGTCTTCCGTTGGCATCGTAGATAGCTAACTGATCCAATTGGATGCTGGTAGCGTTTGCGATGGTCACGTTAGTAGTAGCTGGGTTCGGGTACATTGCAATACCGTCGCTCAAGCCTTTGTCGTCCACACCAAGGATACTTTCTACAGTAAGTTCGAAAGTACAAGTACCGATGTTTCCGTACTCATCTTCAGCAGTCATTGTGATCGTGTAAACTCCGTCAGGTAGTAATGTACCTGGAGCTGGATCTTGAGACAAGATCGTTACAGGATCTGTACAGTTGTCTATTGCTGTAGCTGCACCCGTAGCGAAGTAGTCTTCTACTTCCCAGAACAGGTTACCTACACCTGGATCAACTGTTTGATCTTCCGGACAGGTGACTACCGGACCGAGTAGATCAACAACAGTTACTTCAGACTGACATACTGCGATGTTCAAACTAGAGTCACTAGCAAATACGGTTACCGTAATTGGTGTTCCGATATCGTCACAAGTTACTTCAGTTACGTCGGCTGCCAGGATCGTGATACCACAAGCATCAAACGATAGTGGACCACCTGGGATCTCTACGAAGAACGCGTCTCCATCAGAGTTATCCAAGGTAAGTGTCCAGTTGGCAGGCTCAAACTGACCTGTGAATCCTGGAATGAAGTTGCTCACCACAGTAGTTGCAGGACCGAATTCTCCATCTACAGAAGTAGAACGGAATCCGAATACATCACCTGGTGCTACGGCGATTGGGCCAGTAGTTCCCATTTGAGTATTAGCTCCTCCCGGATCAGTTACTTCAGTATAAACACCATTCAAGATGTATCCGAAGCCATCGAAGCCAGGACCATCAGAAGTGTTATACATCCAGTCGAATGTGATATTATCGGCGTCGGTAATATTCACCGTAAGGTCGGTATTACCAGGATTACCACTTTGGTTATCACTACTAATAGAGATCACTTCGAAAGTAGAAGGCATTAGTGCCAATAGATCGTTAGGATCGATTTCAGCAGTTCCGTCTTCACCAAGTTCGATAGTTACATCCATACAAAGTAGTACAGGTGGAGTAACGTCGTTCACGTTAACAGTTGCCATACAAGTAGCAACGTTTCCGCTGTCATCAGTTACAGTAACCTCGATGATGTTCTCACCAAGATCGTCACAAGTAAAGTCGATAGTAGTCGACTGCATTGCACCTGCATCATAGATGATGTTACCATTCCACACACGTGGAGAGAATAGTGTTCCGTCGAACGGATATCCAGATCCGGATCCTTCAAGGAACTCGATATTCGAGTCACTAGCGAATACGTTACCAACGGCTGTACCGTTCGTGTAGTTGAATCCACCAGTTGAGAAGTCGGTTGGAGTTACGTAGAATGCGTGAGTTTCTCCCGCAGCCATTGCGTAGTTTAACATAAGATCAAGTGGAGTGGCTAGACCGTCTCCGTTAGATACCACACCTGGAGCAGTTCCAATCAAGGTCCATGCACCTGGGTCGGTCTCAAATCCTACGTATGTACCAGACTTAGCATATACTTCAACATCGAAAGTAGCACCAGTGTCTCCGTGGATATCGAATGACTGGATAACTACGTCGTTGATAGCGTTCATGTCGAACATGTTACCAAAGTTTCCGTTACCACCTGCGAAGGTAGTTTCCAAGCTGTTGGTAGAAGCATCTCCAGGAGCTGTAGCAGTCCATCCACATGCTTCGTCTACACTTAATAATAGGTCACTAGCGTTGATCGTCGCCATACCGTTGGCATCAAGGTCCACTTCTAGTGGTGGAGCCACGATAGGATCGAAGTCGTAGATAATTCCCCAGCTGTTCAACGTACCGGTGTCTCCACCTGCATCGTCCTCAACAAATAGCGTCCAGGTTCCTAACGTACTTTCACCGTCGAAGGCAGAAAGTGGGTTAGATGGCTGGTAGTCGGCCAATGGGAAGGCATCTCCTGTTCCAGCCTGGCAATCCAATGGGTTGGCAGACTCGTCATCGTAGATGTCCATCATATTATCTCCTGAGCATCCGTCGGCTTCGTCAAATACGATAACCTGAGTTCCTGCAGGTGATTCCAGTGTAAGGGTGATATCCCCTGTCCAGGTATGCTCAATATCAACCTCCATATTAAGGTCGGTAATAGTAAAGTCGTCTGCAATATCGATTGTAGTAGAGAATGTAGTGTTGTCTACAATTGGAATACCTGGGCTATCACTTACGGTGTTAGGTCCAGTCAATTGCTCTCCAATACATACGATCACAGGAGCGATATTGTCTTCAACAGTAACAACAGCGCTACAAGTAGCAGTGTTACCAGATTCGTCGGTTGCAACGACAGTTACGTTGTTGGCACCTACGTCACCACAACCGAAGTCTAAGCTTGATACAAGCGATCCGGCAGTTTCGTATACAATGTTACCACTGAAGTTTCTAGGTCGGAAGGTTCCTCCTGAGAATACAGCAGGTCCACCTTTTCCAACTCCTTCGTATACTTCCAGGTTGGCGTCGGCTGCCCAAAGAGCACCTTCGGCAGCTCCATTGATATAGTTATGGTTGGTACCATTGGTCTGAGCTACATAGAATGAATACATGTTTCCAGCCGTAAGCGCTACGCCCATATTCAAACCAAGTGGTGTAGGATTACCTCCACCAGCTCCAGTAACTCCAGCTGCAGAACCTACAAGGGTCCAGTCACCAGCGTTGATTTCAGAACCAATATAACTACCTGTTTTAAAGTAAACTTCGTAGTCAACAGTTCCATCTGAGTTGTTTACATCAAATGAATTTACTGTGATATCATTAAGTGGCATTACATCGAACATGTTTCCACTAAATCCATTATTATCAGCAAAAGAAGTAGTCAAACTTCCTGCAACACCTGGTCCAAGGAATTCTAAAGTAACCGTAGGACAGTTGTCGCTAGAACCTGTAACAACATCTCCAGGTACAACAGTTACATCACCATTCTCATCCAATTCAACTGTAATATCCTGACAGTCTACTGTTGGATCTTCAACATCGTTTACAGTAATGTCGAAAGAACAATCTGCTGTGTTACCAGTCGAGTCTGTAGCTCTGAAGGTAACTGTAGTTGTTCCAATTGGGAACTCGTCTCCTGTTCCAAGAACACCAGGATCCGGAGAAATTTGCTCTACGCTTACCAAGTCGCCATCAGGGTCGATCGCAACGGCTACATAGTTCTGTACAGCACCACACTCTCCCGGATCGTTGTCGTCAACGATATCGGCAGGACACATAATCACTGGTGGGCTACCCAAGATTGGCTCAAGGTTGATACACCAGTCTAATAATGTACCGCTATCACCTCCGAAGTTGTCGAAGATGTTCAAAATCCAATCACCATTTACATTATCACCATCGAAAGCAACGTTCATTGGACCACCTTCTGGCTCGAAGGTTCCGGTAAACGGAGCAGACTGACCATCGATACTTGGGAATCCATCCATAAAGATAGTTCCTGTATAGTTGTCGCCACCGCCACCGTTGTCATTACTCATTTGAAGAATCGTCCCATCAGGAGAGGTCAATGAGATGTCAAGGTCACCGTCGAAGGTGTGATTCAAGTCAAGTGTTACACTTGCAATACGGTAGTCGGTTCCAACTGTTCCAGTCTCAGCAACGTTGGCTGGAGAAGGATCCATTGGTCCGGAAGTTCCCACTGCAGGAATAGGTAGTGGAGCAACTCCACACTCGGTCACTGGAGGAGGAAGGGTACAGTCTCCCTGAAGGTTCCATACGAAATCCCAAGGACCACCGCCAATTATGGCGCCGGTCGCTTGCCAGGTACCACCATCGTTCAATGAGAACGCACTTTCACCGTTGGTAATAGTGTTGGTCAATTCCCAGAAAAGATCCGTGTTGTTAAGGCTGTTGGTTGCACGAAGCCCCATGAAGTAGTTGGTTCCACCAAAAACACCACCACCGGGAAGAGAAATACCACTTCCTGTAAGGTCTACAGTAGTTTCGATGATATCTCTACCAAAGGCAGATCCAATCACTGCTTGAGAAGCAGGTGGCGCCATTGCCGCAGTTGCCACTACGGCTCCTGGTAATCCAGCTGCATCGGCATAAAAAGTAACTTCAACACCAGTAATGGTTGAACCTGCCGTAGATAGCAAAGGAACCACCAAAGTCTCAGGTGCCAAGTTCATGAAAATTGCCACGTTGAAATCATCTGCAGCCGTGAACGCGGAAGGATCCGAAATGTTCCCCGCATTCGGGAAACCATTCGTAGGCTGATCATAGCCACAGGGTGCGAACGAAAAGGCTGGGCCTGTATCCGCTGTCCTGACTACATTTGCATCCACTCCCAATTCAGCAACAGAAGTCTGGGAGAACCCAGTAAATGCAACTAGCATCAAAAGTAATAATGTAATTTTTTTCATAAGATTTAAAAAATTTAGATTAATCAGTTAT
>JBCCHR010000063.1:0-11418 GCA_039028655.1 Bacteroidota bacterium | reverse complement strand
GACAAAGTTGGAATTTGGAGGCTCTACAACCAAAGTTTGCCTTCCTTCCTAAAAATATTATTAAGGAAACACTCAAACTCGGGACCTTAACTCACTGGAGGCTTCGTCCCAAAACGGAAGATCCCTCGTTAGCTCCGGGGGTTCCCTCAGGGTTTGTTGTTCGATCGTCCGAAGATGGAATTCGCGTTACCTGGGCACGGTCGGTAGAATCCGTTAGTTGTTCCAATGCCGACGCCTATGATCTTTATCGGTCGAATGAACGAACTGGAGTATGAAAACCACCGAGTACATCCATTGGATGGTCGTGAGCGTTTTCTCACGATGGTCGAAGGCCGAAAGCATCCCGTAATCTACCTGACGATCGTTCAAGGCCTTGTAGGCGATCAATGGGATGATGATCACGAAGATCAGAAAGGGAAGGAAATGCAAAAGGTCTTTTGCACGAAACTTCCATTGCGCGTTGGTAATGGATCGAAAATAGAAATAGGTAAGCGGCCCGAACAGGAACCAGGAGCCATATCGGGTTCCATAGAAAACACTCAGCCCCACGTCAATCTTGTTTCGAACCATGAAAAATTCGGCCAAAAACCAAATAAGCACCGCTACCATAAGCGCCAGGTAGGCGTTCCCCGCCTTGGCTCTTTTTTCTTTGGATAACAGCAACACCGCTAGCAGGAACAACCCCTGAAAAGCGATCACGATGATCAAAATGGACCAAATGCCTATTGCCATAGTCGCTAAGGTAGCCAAAAAGTGGTTGGATTATTTGTAGATGCCAATTTCTTTGTGCCCAAGGGAATCTTTTGAAGCCCGATACATCCCTTCGGTGTTAAAAGGCATGGCGATATTACCCTGGGAATCGACCGCAATTAAGCCGCCATCCCCTTCAATTTCCAGAATTCTTTTATGAATTACTTCGGAAGCCGCTTTGTCCAGTGACCAACCTTTGAACTCCATTAAACAGGATAGGTCGTAGGCGACCACGCCCCGAATAAAATACTCCCCGCTGCCCGTACAGCTAACGGCACAGGTTTGATTGTTGGCGTAATTTCCGGCACCAATCATGGGGCTGTCTCCAACGCGTCCCCACTTTTTGTTGGTCATTCCCCCGGTCGATGTAGCCGCGGCAAGGTTGCCGTCCTTATCGCAGGCTACCGCCCCAACAGTCCCAAATTTGCCATCTTTCTTAACACTGTGATCCAACTGGAAATGGTCGCTGTCCTTAATGCCTTGCCATTGTTGGTAGCGTACCTCATCGTAAAAATATTCCGGGGATTCAATAGTGTATCCGCGTTCCTTGGCAAACTGCATCGCACCTTGTCCGGCCAGGAAAACGTGGTAGCTGTTTTCCATGACATCCCGAGCCAGCGACACAGGGTTCTTGATTCCGGTGATCAACGAAACGGCACCGGCCTTTCGGCCATGTCCTTCCATGATGGCAGCATCCATTTCGTGCGTCCCCTCGGCTGTGAAAACAGACCCTTTTCCCGCATTGAACAAAGGGGTGTTCTCCAATTCGATCACGGCAGCTTCCACCGCATCCAGCGAGCTCCCACCGCGCTCGAGAATGGCATATCCCGTTTCCAGCGCATGGTTTAGAGCATCTTTGTACTGTGCCTCGAGTGCTTCGGTCATCAGGCCTTTGACAAGGGTTCCGGCCCCACCGTGAATGGCTAATGAGACTTTTCGTTCCATGTAAATCAAGTTTGCGCCAAAAATACACATTGCTGGGGTCTATTTTCCCGAATTGTGCGTGAAAATGCGCAATATGCTCATTTTATTTCTACATTTGAGTACTTGGCGCCATCTGTAAAAAAACCCAATTCATGTTGAATATTTGGGAGATCATCTTTTTATTCTTTGCCTTTCAAGCGCTTTTACTGTCTATTTTTTTCTTCCTGAGAAAGGGAAACAGAGTCTCGAATGTCCTGTTGGGAACCTACCTGCTGTTGTTTTCGATCAACATCACCTACAATGTTTTGTATTGGTCCAAACTCCTCTTTACCGAGACGTATGTTCACCTGTTTGGAATTCTCACCCATCTATGGATCCTCTATCCTCCCATGATCTATTTATACACCCGTAGCGTGGTTACCGGACAAAAGTTTCGCCTCTTTGATCTAGTTCATGCCATCCCATTGATTCTCTCGGTGGCGTTGTATGCTCCCTTTTACGTTTTGTCGGCTTCAGAAAAAATAAATGTGCTAAGCACATGGACCCTCCCTAACTATGTCTTTAAAGTTCAGTATTTCTTTATAGGAGTCATTGTGCTGCTGTTATTGTATATAGTACTCACCTATACCTCATTCAACAAAAAAGAAATGAGCCGAAACAAGCGTATTTGGCTGTCCTGGTTGGTAGGTGCGTTCGCGTGCTACGCGGCTGCCATGATCAGCTATTTCGTCCTTTCCCGATTGGGCCTCATCGAGAAGGAGCATGACTATTTCATGACCTATATTATCATATTTTGTGTTGGATTGGTGTCCTATTTCGGTTTTGTACAACCCGATGTGTTCGATGGCTTATCGATGCAGAAGGTTCTCCCATTTACAAAATATAAGAACACCGGACTTACCAAGGCCTATTCACAGGAAATCAAGGCCCAACTCCTACACTATATGGAGGAACAGAAACCGTATCTGGAGAGTACACTTAGATTGGACGACCTGAGCAACGAACTGGGAGTATCCAGGCACCATGCGTCTCAGGTGATCAACGAACACTTCGACACCAATTTCTTCGACTTCATCAACGGCTATCGCATCGAGGAATCCAAAAGGTTATTGCGAGCCGACATGGACCGCAGCATTTCGGACATCATCTATGCAAGTGGTTTTAACAACAGGGTTTCTTTCTACAAAACCTTTAAAAAGCATACCGGCCTTACTCCTTCCCAATATCGGGACCAAAGTGCTTCGTTGTGACCATCGATATTTATAAATCTCGGCAACCTGGTTGTTAACATTTATAAGGGATTACGATAAAACCCCACAAATGGGGGTACTTGGTCGTATTAATCCAAAGCATTTTATACGATGAAAAAATTACTATTCCCAATCATGTGCCTCTTGGCCATGTCGTCCTTCGCCCAGGTAACTGTTACTACCATTACCTCCGACTTTAACGGAAGCGGCGGTTTGTCCCTCGATGATGCGGGCAATCTTTACATTGCCGATTTTGGCGACTTCCTGGGCATGCCTGATCCCGATGGGCTACCCAACAATGTGTGGCAACTGGACCCACAACTCAATCTTACCGTATATGCCACCGATTTTGTAGGGGCCTCTGGAAATTCCTTCGACAATAATGGCGTATTGTACCAATCCGATATTCGCGATAGCGCCATATATCGTATTGTTGGTGGTGTGCGGGAGTTGGTGACCGCTGATGGGATCATAGGTCCTGTTGGCATTGTTTTCGACTCAAATGACAATTTCTACGTTTGCAACTGTGGCAATAACACCATTCGCAAGGTAGATACCAACGGATCTTCCACCTTGTTTGCCTCGGGAAGTATTTTTGCTTGTCCAAACGGTATCACCATCGATGAGGACGACAATCTGTATGTGGTGAACTTCTCCAATACCAATGTGGTCAAGATTGCGCCGGACGGATCGACCGAAACCATTGCCAACACTCCCGCGGGCAATGGCCATGTCGATTACGACCCTATCTCGAACAACCTATACATCGCTAGCTATGCAAGCAACCAGATATTTTCGCTCAACATTAACGATCCACAACTCAGAATAATCGCAGGCACCGGAGAACGAGGTAATACCGATGGAGAAGGGTCGCAGGCCACCTTTTCCACGCCCAACGGCATAGCCGTAACCGACGACGGCGATTCGCTGTATGTTAACTGTGCGGTACCATTGAGCGGTGCAATGATCAATCCGCAGATCGTTCGGCTTATCACCGGGCTTAATTCGCTTTCGGTGGACGACCGCAACGCAAACTACTCGGTCGCGGCACACCCCAACCCGGCGCAGAACGAAATTGTGTTTAGTTCTGAACAACCTCTCGCGCACGAACGACTTGCCTTACAGGTGTTCAACGCCCTCGGCAATACCATTATCAAATTGAACGATATCAACACCAATGGACAAGCGCTATCCTACAAACTGGATATTAGTGAATGGGCCTCTGGAATCTACGTCTACGCATTGCAGGGAGACACTGGTTCTGTGGTCAATGGACGGTTCGTAAAACGATAGCCTGCCATAACCTAATAAAAGCCGCCTTTTCTGGCGGTTTTTTTGTTTCTGAAACTGCCGTTTTCTGAAGTGTTCTTTTTACTTTTGAAAGAACAATCCATTTCATCATGTCAGATCAAAAAAGACTTTTCCTCGTTGATGCCTATGCGCTCATTTTTCGCGGGTACTATGCGTTTATCAAAAATCCAAGGATCAATTCCAAAGGAATGGATACCTCGGCCATCCTGGGCTTTACCAATTCGCTCCTGGATGTGATAAAGCGCGAACGACCCGATCATCTTGCCGTATGTTTTGATAAGGGAGGCAGTGTGGCACGGAACGAGATGTTTCCAGAATACAAGGCCAATCGCGATGAAACTCCGGAGGCCATTCGTATCGCCGTACCGTATATCGAGCGCATTCTGAAAGCCATGCACATACCCATCATGGTAAAAGAAGGATTTGAGGCCGATGACGTGATTGGGACCTTGTCGAAAAAAGCTGAAAAGCAGGGGTATCAAACCTTCATGGTAACGCCCGACAAAGATTTTGCACAACTGGTTTCAGACAATATCTTCATGTACCGACCGGTTTTTGGCGGCGGCTATGAGACTTGGGGCATTCCGGAGGTGCAAGCTAAGTTTGAAGTGGACGACCCAAAACAGGTGATCGATTTTCTAGGGATGATGGGCGATAGCGCCGATAACATACCTGGGCTACCAGGAGTTGGAGAAAAAACGGCAAAGAAATTCCTAAAAGCCTATGGCAGCATGGAAGGACTTTTTGCGAATATTGAGGAGTTGAAAGGAAAGATGAAGGAAAAGGTGGAAGCCAACAAAGAACTAGGACTCCTTTCGAAGGAACTGGCTACCATCATGCTGGACGTGCCTGTGGAGTTTGATGAGAAGGATTTTGAAATGTCGGAACCGGACATTCAGGGAGTTGCCGAGATCTTTGAAGAATTGGAATTCAGGCGACTCACCGAGAATTTCCTCAAGACCTTTTCAGCAGAAACAACTACGCAAGAGAATAGTAAAGAAGCCACCCCCGGCAAGCCGTCACCCACTCCAAAACCTGCCCCCAAGGCTGGAGCAGGACAGTTTTCCCTCTTCGGCGGAGATGGAGAGGCTACCGAAGAAGCCAGGTATACCTCCTCCAGGGAAAATATTGGCAGCGTAGCGCACTTTTACCAAACAGTACAACCGGGAATGGGCACCAAGCTCTTTGCCTCCAACCTGCTGAAGCAAAAAAGTGTATGTTTTGATACTGAGACTACCGGACTCAACCCAATTACCGCCGAGTTGGTAGGCATCGCATTTTCATGGGAAACTGGCAAAGGCTTCTATGTTCCTTTTCCCGAAGAACGTGATAAGGCTCAGGAGGTGATTGAGATCCTTCGCCCCTTCTTTGAGGACGAGATCATTGAAAAAATTGGTCAGAATTTAAAATACGACATTAAGGTACTGGCAAAATACGACGTAGAAGTAAAGGGCAAATTGTTCGACACCATGCTCGCTCATTACCTGATCAATCCGGATATGAGGCACAATATGGACGTCCTGGCAGAGACTTATCTCAACTATACTCCCGTGTCTATCGAGTCGCTGATTGGGAAGAAAGGAAAGAACCAAAAATCGATGCGCGACGTACCCATTGAGGCTCAAACCGAATACGCTGTGGAGGATACCGACATTACCCTTCAACTCAAAGAACATTTTCAGAATGAATTGGGGGATGCCAACACTCAGCAGCTCTTTGACGAGATCGAGATTCCGTTAGTGGGAGTACTGGCCGACATGGAACTGGAAGGCATCAACCTGGATGCGGAGTTCCTCCAGGGACTTTCTGTTGAATTGGAAAAGGACATTGCCAAACTGCAGGCAAGCATCTACAAAGAGGCGGGTGAAGAGTTCAATATCGCTTCTCCAAAACAGTTGGGGGAGATCCTATTTGGAAAGATGAAATTGGTAGACAAACCCAAGAAAACCAAGACAGGGCAGTTTTCTACTTCGGAAGACGTACTGTCTTACCTCGCAAAAGATCATCAGATCATACAGGATGTATTGGCTTATCGGGGTCTTAGCAAGCTCAAAAGCACCTATGTGGATGCACTCCCTTTGCAAGTGGAAGCCTCTACCCAGCGCGTTCATACCAATTATCTACAAACGGTGGCTGCCACGGGACGCTTGGCGAGCAACGATCCCAACCTACAAAACATCCCCATACGCACCGAACGTGGTCGGGCGGTTCGTAAGGCGTTCATTCCGCGAGACAAGGAGCATGTATTGTTAGCGGCCGACTACTCTCAGATCGAGCTGCGGATCATCGCTGCCCTTAGTGAGGAAGAGAACATGATCAAGGCCTTTAAGAATGGGGAAGATATCCACGCCTCAACGGCAGCTCGAGTGTTTAACGTGCCGTTGGAAGAGGTTACTCGAGAGCAACGTGGCAACGCCAAAACGGTGAATTTTGGGATCATCTACGGGGTGTCTGCCTTTGGATTGAGCAATCAAACCGACCTCTCTCGTACCGAGGCCAAAGAACTCATCGACACCTATTACAAGACCTATCCAAAACTGAGGCAATACATGAGCGAGCAGGTTGATTTTGCACGCGACAATGGCTATGTGCAAACCGTTTCCGGACGACGTCGATACCTCAAGGATATCAATTCCAGAAACGCCGTGGTCCGGGGGGCTGCCGAGCGCAATGCAGTGAATGCTCCAATTCAGGGGAGTGCGGCGGATATCATCAAGATTGCCATGATCAACATCCATAAAAAACTAGAAGAAGGCGATTTTAGAAGTAAGATGTTGCTTCAAGTGCATGACGAATTGGTCTTCGATGCTTACAAGCCTGAACTGGATGCTTTAAAGGCGCTGATCAAAACCGAGATGGAAAATGCCTATCCCCTTGCAGTCCCATTGGATGTGGAGATGGGTATTGGAGAGAATTGGTTGGAGGCACATTGATTCAATAGGATTTTCAATTTTTTGGAGTAAAAGTGTAACTTTATCAGGTACTCACTCCCTATAGCCCAAATAATTGTCCCCTTGAGGGGACTTTAGGGGTGTCATGGGAGATGAGAAACATGATTATTCCATACGATCCGAAATTAAAGAAATTAGCTCGAGAGCTGAGGAAGCACAGTACGCTATCGGAAGTTCTGCTTTGGCAAAAAATAAAGAAACGAAGTTTTGGGGTTCAATTCCATCGCCAGGTTCCGTTACTGAGCTACATTGTTGACTTTTATTGCCATGAACTAATGTTGGCCATTGAGATCGACGGAATCAGTCATGAACATAAATACGAATATGACGTGAATAGACAAGGGCGATTGGAAGAATACGGTGTGCGTTTTCTGCGATTTAGTGACCGAGAAGTAAAACAAAATATGTTCAGCGTGGAACTGGCTATAAGAGAGGCGGTTTTTGAATTGCGTTGAACACCCCCCCTTCACCCCCCTCAAGGGGGGAATTGAATGCTGGCCATCGTCACTGACAGCCGTCCAAAAAAATTGATTTAGAATCCCTTGGGAAATAGCAATCATTCAACAACATGTGTGAATAAAACCGTCGCTATCTCCTTCGGGATTCTTCCTCATGTAAATTCAAACTAAATGGAACGGAACAGTGGGTACTAAACCACTGGTATATTCAAACTTAGGGCACACCTCTCAGGTTTCAAAATTTCCGGTTTTTGCTCACCTAGTATTTTCGTCAAAGCACAGGGTATTTCGACCAATGCCATAGGCGAGGTCTTTACTTTTCTTTGCTGAAGAAGATTTCGCTACAATACGAAGCGATAGGTCGCCTTCACGAGGAAGGTATTCTGCGGACGTTGACCAAACAGCTGATTGTCGATGATCTGCCCGAAACTGTTGTTAACATCACCCAATCCGGTGATGCCTTGTGACCAAACCAGGAAGATCTCCGAGCCAGGGATGTACTCCCATCGTACTACGAGGTTACTTCGGAATTGTACGAAGGCAAAGTCGGGATCTCCAAAACTATAGTCGGTGGTTCCATCCTGGTCCTCATCAACGTTGTAGACGCCATTCTCCAAAGAGATCTGGTTGTTGTTGAACCAGGTAACACGTTCGTTGAGATCCTCCGCCACGGGGTTGTTCACATAATTGAAGTCTTTGAACTTGGCCTTGAAAATGAATGGCTGCCCGTAGTACTGTATGGTTAGGTTAGGATTGATACTATAATTGAGGCGTAGTGTGGTGCTCAACGTTTCGTTTTCGATACCCGCCAGGATATACCTAGGTACACCGTTAAAGCTGGTCTCTGTCACGTACTGGGTTTTATTCGGATTTTCCTGGTACTCGTTGATGAGTGATAAGCTCAAAGAGTTCAATGGCTGGTAAAAGAGTCGCAAGACATACCTGCGGAAGGCAAAATTGTCTTGTTTAGCCTGTGAGTTTACGTAACCCGCGTGCATGTAAAATTTCTTACGGCTATCGGTTCCACCGAAAAGAAAGAAGAAGTTCTCCTCACTCCATCGCCATCTAGGACCACCTCTAAGCACGGTGTTAGAATAGATACGTGGTTTATGTGCGGCACCAAACTCGGTCCACCAGTTGTTTTTCCAATTCACGTAACTGTTAATCTCATACTGGATCCGGTTGTAATTGCCTTCAAAGTCGTATTGGGTAAATTGGTTGAGCCCAATATTAGCCTGCCGAAACCAACTAGTGGGCTGGTTCCAGAGATGCCGTATGTTGGCGTATTGGGTGAATTGATCCGCCTGACGCAAAAAGCCAATGTCGTTCAACTCTAATTCCGGAGAACGGAAATTTCCACCAATATTATAGCGCCAATTCCCACCACCTCCGCGGCCTATTTCAAAACTTCCTCCGGTACCGGTGAGCGATGTGCGCGTGGGGTCGACTTCTACGTGGCTGGCATCCGTGCGTTGGAAAAGGTGAGTAAGGGAGGTTTGGGTAAGCAAGATAGCCTCTTCACTTCCCTGAACATTACTAAAGGTGAACTTGCCCTCAGCATAGTATTTTCGATCTTTCCAGTTGTGTCTGAAATCAACTCCTCCACTCAACGCCGATTCCCTCAGGAAATCCAGATTTCCTTCCAGGTCTCGCTTGGTATAGGTAGCGATTCCACCAATGAATGAATTGTTGTTGTTAAAATCCTGCTGTAGGCGTACCACACTGTAACTGGTGAAAGGCTCCACGATCTCTTCGCGTTCTTCTCCTACCGTCTCTAGTCCTGCAAGCACGTCAGGGCGGTCGTCCAATTTGATCTTCCCGAATTCCTTGGCTGTGATGCTCTGCAAGGCACCTATGGCCAGGCCATTTTTTGTTTTTCCACTGAATTTTGCCGCGCCGAGAATCGTAGTAAAGTTAGGGATCTCATCGATTTCACCCTTACTCGCATCCGCAGTGGTAAACCCCTGAGGGGTTCGACCGATGCGTCTCGAAAAAAACAAGTTGTCGGCTCCTCCACCTACTCTAAAATCGAACACGTTCTTATTCTCCACAAAGAATGGGCGTCGCTCCTGGAAAAAGATCTCGAAACCGTCCAGGGCGATCGCGCCAGGATCAGCATCTACTTGTCCAAAGTCCGGATTCACGGTGAGGTCGACGGTCAGGTCGTTGGTGATCCCTATTTTGGCATCTAATCCAGCGGCAAAGTTGGTATCGCTTCCATCCCGAAACGGATTGCCAGGTACCGGCTCGAAGGTATCCAACTGAGCTACGCCGTAGGGTTGTATCTCTAGTTGTTTTTGAGGCTTGATTCCCTTGATCCCACGCAATTCACCGAACTCACTCACCCAACCCGGAGGATTAGGCGGAAGTGGTTGCCAAAGCGATCGCTCCTCGTTGCCGAAGTAACGTCTGGTAGACTGTATCCCCCATACTTGTTCCTCATCGTTCCCAAAGCGCAACTGACTCAAGGGAATACGGATCTCTGCGTTCCAACCTTCATCGTCTATGGTGGTTCGCAAATACCAAATGGGATTCCAACTTTCGTCGAAGTTTCCATTGTTTGAAATAAACTCGTCACCCTTCACCCCTGATGCAGAGGCCGTGAATGAAAACCCGGATCGATCGTCGTTAAAACTGTCAATGTTGATCTCAACCCAATCACCGGGAAAGTCATCCCGACGCCCCATACGATTTTCGATGGTCGACGGATCCTTATGATAGCACTTGAAGGCCACATACAAGTTCTTCTCGTCGTACACGATCTTCATCTTGGTCTGCTCCGTGGGATCGGTACCTACGTCTGGTTGAAACTCAACATAATCAGTGGCCCATTCTACTACGTTCCATGCGGCATCATCCAAAACACCATCGATGGTAATTCCCTCGGTCCCTGCGATCGACGCAGTGGTATACACACGCCTCTCGTAAGAAAGCGTTGAAGAATCTGTTGTTTCGTTGGATTGTGAAAAGAGCAGGGGACTAAAGGCAACACAAAGAAGAATGGTCAAGGTTAGTTTACCGCAGGTCATGGTTGAAAGTTGTTCGTGGTTGATGAAATAAAGGACACACATAATATACCATCGTGACAGTTTTATTTGTTAATTATGATAAGTTTAACGTTTGATTTGAAATGGCATTAGAGCCCGAATTATGGTATCTTTAATGTCAGAACCACGCGCCATGAGAAAACTAATTTCAAAGAAGAAACCGGCCTACGACATTTCCCAATCCCTGTCGGAATATCTCACCCGCCACGGAAGAAATATCAAGATCCCGATCTACTATGACGACCTGTTACGATTTCAGGGAGCCGTTTCCATTTACGATAAATATGGCAACGACACCCTTTGGATAAGCACCTACTACAGCGAGTCGGAACGAGATGAGATCGAGTTGAGCCTCAAAAAAATGTACACGGTGTTGCACGCCGATGGAAGCGATATCGTTTTGCCTTATCTCAGCATTGACAGTATCGACTATTGTACCTTCGGAAATACCAAGCCCTTCAGAATAAAAGTACGTAACATTCTCAACGATAATTACATTTTCCTGTACATCAAAAAGGCAGACGCCTCCCGCATCTACGGCCTTGAACTGGAACACCTTTTGTCTCCTAATCACATCAATTTCCTGGTACATGAGAACACCCTGATCGAGGAACATATATCGGGCATCCCGGGAGACGATTTTATCTTGAATAATCTGAATGATTGCTCCGATCAGGATAAGCGAGAGATCGCCAAGGAATTTGTGAAATTCAACGAGCGTTGTTTT
>JBCCHR010000062.1:0-11488 GCA_039028655.1 Bacteroidota bacterium | reverse complement strand
TTTAATGCCCGTATGATCGGTAAGAATCGCTACGGCTTGCATGTGGTTGTTTACAATTCGTTTGATACACGTTCAGAGGCAGGCAAAGTGCTGAGAACCATTCAGCAATCTGAAAACAAGGACGCCTGGCTTTTGGTCCAGGACCTGGAAAAATAATCCGAATCCATATACTATTTTTTGAAGAAGGTAATGGACGTTCCCAGTGGGGATTTACTACCTTTGCATAAAATTCTCTATGGACGCAAAGACCCCCAAAGAATCCCGAACGATCATCACCGACCTGGTGTTGCCAAGTGAGACCAACCCTATTGGAAACATGTTTGGAGGCGAGCTTCTCGCGCGCATGGACAGAGCGGCTAGTATTTCGGCTCGGCGACACAGCCGACGAATTGTGGTAACCGCTTCGGTGAATCACGTTGCCTTCAATAAAATGATCCCGTTAGGAAGTGTGGTAACAGTGGAAGCCAACGTTTCCCGTGCCTTCAACAGCTCCATGGAGATCTTCCTGGATGTCTGGCTGGAGGACAGGGAAAGTGGTCTTCGCAGCAAGGCCAATGAGGCCATTTACACCTTTGTGGCCGTGGATGAAACCGGACATCCCATGCCCGTACCTCAACTCACTCCTGAAACCAAGCTTGAAAAGGAACGATACGATGCGGCACTTCGTCGCAGGCAACTCAGTCTATTGCTGGCAGGTAAAATCAAGCCTGAGGAGGCAACCGAACTGCGCGCGCTGTTCGATGCATAATGCATTCGTAAAATTTTAATTAAAACCTTATTAATCTAGTTGTTCAATAGGGTTTTAATCTGTTAAAAAAGCCATGTTTTTCTCATTTTTGTTGTGTTTTACGTGTTGAATTGGATATATTTGATATCCTAAAAAATTTAACATTTATTCACCTTATACGAAAATCGATATGAAAAAGACTACTTTTTTTCAGAATTGGAAAAATGCGTTGATGAGTGTTTTGGCACTTACGCTATGCATTAGTTTTTCCAATGCACAGAACGTGATTCAGTTTCAGGATGAGACCTTGGTTATGGAAAATAACATGGACACCTTTGACTGGAGCCAGATGCCAAACACTTCAAGATTGGCGAATGGCTACTACGGTTGGATCCATTTTGAGGAGACTCCAACCCAGGATATTCAAGATCGTTTCAAGGCCAATGGCTTGGAGTTGCTTGACTATATCCCTCACCAAACGTATTTGTTCTACTTCCCGGACAACACTTCCGTTCAGTTCCTAAGAGAGAGCGGAGCTGTTTCAATTATGCCTGTTGAAGGACGTTTCAAAATGTCTCAGGATCTTAAGAATGGGAACATAGGCGACTGGGCTGTTGCCGGAGATTACCTCCTGGTTACGTTGATCCATCACAGAGCTGTGAGCACAGACTATGTGATCAACGCTTTGGCCTCAAAACAAATTACTGTTACGCAGCGCTATGAGAATTCCAACTTGCTTGAGTTGGCTATTCCAAACAACTGTGTAACCGACTTGGTTGAACTACCTTACGTGAAGTGGGTAGAATTGATCAGCCCACCAGATGTGAAGGATGACGACAGAGGTCGTTCACTTCACAGAGCTGCAGGTTTGGATACACAAACCGGAGCTGGAAGAAACTATACCGGAGCTGGAATGGGAGTTATGTGTCGTGATGACGGACTCGTTGGTCCTCACGTTGATTTCCACGGAAGAATTGATAATGTTACTGGATCTAATTCAGGAACACACGGTGACGGAGTATCCGGGATCATGGCGGGATCAGGTAATAAGAACCCAACGCGTCGCGGAATGGCTGCAGGAGCCGATCTTTACGTTGTGAACTATGTTTCCAGCTTCCTTGACTCGGCTACAACCAGCCGATTGGCAGACGGAACTGTTCAAATTACCAACTCTTCTTACAGTAACGGATGTAACGCAGGATATACTGCTGCCACCCGTACGGTTGACGCGCAAATGAACACCTATGAAAATGCATTACACGTATTTTCTGCCGGTAACTCGAATAATAACAACTGTGGCTATGGTGCCGGAACCCAGTGGGGGAACATTACTGGTGGTCACAAGCAAGGTAAGAACGTAATCGCTACGGCGAACGTATTCTATGATGGTTCTTTGGTGAATTCTAGTAGCCGTGGACCAGGACATGACGGAAGAATTAAGCCAGAGATCGCTGCCAACGGGCAAAACCAGATTTCTACAGGACCTAACCACGGATACTTCTCCTTTGGAGGTACGTCCGGAGCTGCTCCTGGAATTGCCGGTATCGCCGCTCAGTTATATGAAGTGTATGCTGATGCTAACGGAGGTAACCTTCCAAAAGCTGCACTGATAAAAGCCGCATTGTTAAACACAGCCAACGATGCTGGTAACGTAGGTCCCGACTTCCGATTTGGTTTTGGAATCGTGAACGGACTGCGCGCAGGACAATGTATCGAGGACGGTCGTTATCTAAGCGACGATGTTTCTCAAGGAAACACCAATACGCATAACATTACCGTTCCTTCTGGAACTACGCAATTGCGTGTAATGCTTTACTGGACCGATCCAGAGGCCGCTACTGGAGCCAATCCAACCTTGGTGAACGACCTTGATCTTATCGTGAACGATCCAAGTAACACCGACCATGAGCCATACATTCTTGACCACACTCCGGATCCAGTTCTATTGAACCTTCCGGCTACTACGGGTCCAGATCACTTGAACAACATGGAGCAGGTTGTATTGAACAACCCTGCGGCTGGTAGCTACGATATCGAAGTTTCCGGTTTCAACGTGCCAATGGGACCACAAGAATACTGGATCGTGTACGAGACCATCCAGGACAACCTTACAGTTACTTATCCAAATGGAGGTGAGAAATTATTCCCACTAGCCGGTGTACCTGTAGTGATCCACTGGGATGCCATCAACACAGCTGCTTCTTTTGATATTGAATATACTTTAGACGGAACTACATGGGTTGCTGCCGGTACGGTACCTGCAGACGAATACCTATTCGAATTAACAGTTCCTGCTGAGTTTACTGGAGATGCTAAAGTAAGAGTAACCAGTGGTTCTTATTCTGATGAAAGTGACGATCCATTTACGATCACGGCCACCAGAATATCGGCTCCAAACATTATTCAGGTTTGTGAGACCGACGCTACCTTCACCTGGGCAGAAATGCCAGAGGCCGAATCATACGATGTATGGTTATTAGGAGACAAGTTCATGGAAGTTGCCGGTAACACTACCGAGACTACCATTACTCTTCCAATCGACGACTATGAAGCTGAGATCTGGTATGCAGTAGCTCCTAGAAATGACACCGAAGGTTGGGTAGGTCAAAGAACCGAAGCCAGAATCTATGGTGGAGGTCTTCTTGACTGTGTGATCCTTGGAGTGAACGATGCGGATATTTCAACTACTGTATCCTTGTATCCAAACCCTGCTTCTAACGAGTTTACCGTAAACCTCGGTACAGCTCCTAACGAAGATGTGGACATCACTGTGGTGAACACAATTGGACAAACGGTACAGCGTGCATCTACTTCTAATACACAAACTACTGTGGAAGTGGGTCACTTGAATGCTGGAATTTACTTCGTAACTATCGAGACTGGTACACAATCTGTGACCAAGAAATTGATCGTGAGATAACAGCGATATACATCGCTTTCCAATATGGCCGCCTAATTTGTTTTAGGCGGCCTTTTTTATTAATATCTTTGCAGGATCAGTTGCATTTGCTTCAGAATAAAATTGCAGAGACATGTACATTGAACAGATTTACACCGGTTGCCTCGCGCAAGGTGCCTATTATATAGAAAGTAAAGGAGAAGTTGCCATCATTGATCCCCTTAGGGAAGTGAAGCCATACATCGATATGGCAAATGACAACAAGGCTCAAATAAAATACATTTTCGAAACCCATTTTCACGCTGATTTTGTGAGTGGTCATCTCACCCTTTCAAAACAGACGGGATCACCGATTGTTTATGGCCCGACGGCCAACCCCTCTTTCGATGCCATTATTGCTGCCGACGGACAGGAATTCACCCTTGGTGATGTAACGATCACGGCCATCCATACGCCCGGACACACGATGGAGAGCACTACCTACTTGTTGAAAGATGAAGCGGGTAAAGAACATGCCATTTTCACCGGGGACACCTTGTTTCTGGGTGATGTAGGACGCCCTGACCTGGCACAAAAGGCAGCAAATATGACCCAGGAGGCCTTGGCAGGACTGTTGTTTGACAGCCTTCGCGAGAAGATCATGCCATTGCCTGATGACGTAACCGTATATCCGGCGCATGGCGCAGGATCGGCCTGTGGGAAGAATATGATGAAAGAGACGATAGACTCATTGGGCAATCAAAAACAACTGAACTACGCGTTACGTGCCGATATGAGTCGTGAAGAATTTATTGAGGAAGTAACCGAAGGTCTCTTACCTCCGCCACGTTATTTCCCGCTCAACGTTAAAATGAATCGAGAAGGATATGACGACATCGACTCGGTGATCGAACGAGGCACCAAAGCACTTTCGCCAGCAGCGTTTGAATTGGCGGCCAACGAAACCGGAGCCCTTGTGCTGGATGTTCGTCATCAAAAGGAATTTGTAAAAGGGCATATCCCTCGTTCCATATTCATTGGTCTGGACGGCGACTTTGCCCCTTGGGTTGGAGCACTGGTTGCCGATGTGGAACAGCCTATTTTGCTGGTTGCACCAGAGGATCGTGTTAAAGAGGCCGTTACGCGATTATCCCGAGTTGGGTTCGATAAGACCCTGGGCTATTTGGAAGGTGGATTCGATGCCTGGATCCAATCTGAAAAGGAAATGGACACCTTGGAGTCCATCAGCGCCACCGAGTTCGAGTCGATTCATGTAAAAGATGAGACCCCTGTTTTTGACGTTCGTAAACAAAACGAATACAGCACCTCCCACATCGAAAGTGCGCATCTTACGCCGCTAAGCTTTCTCAATGACCATCTATCTGATTTTCCCAAAGAAGATACATTTTACGTGCACTGTGCCGGTGGTTACAGAAGTGTGATCGCTGCTTCGATCTTAAAGAGTCGAGGATATCACAATTTGGTGGATATCGCAGGTGGCTTTGGTGCCATAAAAAATACGGAGATTCCATTGGGCAGCGGAATCGATTCAGCGGTGATCTAAGCTACATGCGGTAGACCCAGTCGGCAGGATTCATTTTCTTGGTATTTTGGTACACGTAGAACTTCATCACAGCACGCCCACTTTGCGGATTGGTGAACACGGTTCCCAACTCCTGTTTTGTTGACACCTTGTCCCCTTTCTTCACTTTGAGATCGACCAAATTGGTGTAGATCGTGATGTAATCACCATGTCGAACGTATACCCATTTGTTGGTCGCCTGTGTTTGCTGTACCTGGAACACTTCTCCCTTGAATATGGAACGTACCTTCATTCCCGTCTCGGTAATGATCTCCACGCCGTTGAACTTTTGTTTCACATTGGGGAACTGCGGGTGCTGTCTGGTACCGTAGCGATTCAAGATCCGTCCGCGCTCCACGGGCCAACTTAACTTACCCTTGTTATCCCGGAAATTCTTAGCCAGGGTCTTGGCTTCAGGCGTTAGCGTGAACGTCGAGGTACTTTTCCTGGTGGTCTTTACGGTACTTCGGGTTTCTTTGTTGTTGGCGGCAATGGCTTCTCGAATTAATTTATCGATCTGTCGTTCGATGCGATCCGCCTCCTTTTGCTTGCCACGAATCTGTTTGGCAAACTTCCCTTCATCTTTCTTCAGGCTGGCCACCAACGCTTCCTGGTCCCTTTTCTCTTCATCCAGTTTCTTTTTTGCCAATCGATTCTCTGCGATCAAAGCATCTTTGTCTTTTTTTTGCTGAAGTAAACTCTCGTTCAACACTTGCAATTCGGCTGTTTTCGCCTTAATGGCCTCCCCTTGTTTTTTTCGGTGTTGCGTATATTGTTTCATATACTGCATACGCTTGTAGGCCTGCAGAAAGTTTTCAGAAGAAAACAAAAACATGATCCTGCTCTGGTCGCTTTTACTTTTGTACGACTTATTGATCATCGCCGCATAATCCTCTCTCAAACTGGTAAGTTCGGTACGCAATTGATCGATGGTTGCCAGGTTGCTGTTGATCTCTCTTGTAAGCAGGTTGGCCTGCTGGTTGGTGACCCGGATCAGGTTCTCACGCGCGGCGATTCGTTGGTCCAGATCCTCCACTTGGGCCAGCACACTCTTCTTCTCACCTCGTGTCTTGAAAAGCAGGTTGTTGATCTCCTTGATCTCCTCCAGCAACGCCTGCCTCCGCGACTCCAACTCCTGTTGCTTCTTGGACTGCGCCCAACCGGGGTGGGCTACACCAAGCGCAAGAAAAAATAAAAGTATGCCTGCTAATTTCTTCATCTGTTTAACTCGATCTCCTCATATCCGTCGGGGATTTTAAAATTGAAGCTTAGGTTGACATCCAGGTCGATCTTTTTGTATCGCACGTCAATGTTAGTCTTACTGCCTGATTCCATCGATCGAATAAAGATCTCGGAAGGGAATTTACTGCCGTTTAGCTCCTGGTAAGGACCATAGCGTAGGGAAAGTTCGCGCTGATCGATAGGCTGGGTGAGCCTGCCGGAATTCACCTTGAAATCGTCGGGATTGAGCAACAACGAATGAATGAAATTTGTGGGTTGCTGTTTGGGCTCTAACCGATATTTGTTATCAGCCACCATAGAACGATAGCTGTTTTTATTTAAGCTGAAGATGGATTGACCCAAAAGTATGGCCTGTGTTTTCTGAAAATCGAGTTCGGTGCCTAACCAGTCACTCAGCAATGCGAAGTCGCCATCGAAATACGAATTGGACAGGGTCTCATAATAGCTCACACGATCCGGTGTGATAATGGCTTTTGCCAAAGTGATCCCGAGCACCGAAGCTTTTACCCAAATGGTTTTGTCTTTTTCCATTCGTAGGCTTACTGTGATGCTTTGCTCCTTTTTTTCGTCCTGGTATACGACCTGAACACGTGAAGCAAGGGTATTAAAATTGGGGGATGCCGCCTCGTGCGTAGCAATAATCGCAGCAGCACTGAGTGATGCATCAGCGGCGCTGGTACCCACGACAGGTTTTTGCCCTTTGCAGCCTGCAAGGAGCAATGCGCATACAACCGCCGTACTAATGATTTTTACAGCTTTCATCTAGTTAGGTATGTTTAACTGCGACATCTTCTTCGCATATTCGTTGGCCTTCTTTGAATCGCCTTTACGGCTATACGCCTGCTGTAGCTGATCATAGAAATCCCGTTCCATCTTTGGGTCGTCCAGGATAAAATCGAGGCCCATCTCAAGACTGTCGATGGCTGCATCCGATTGTTCAAGCCCGTTGTTGGCTACGCCATTGAGCAAGTACAATAGGGCCTGGGCCGGGAAAATGGCGAGACCCTCTTCGCTTAGCCGAGCCGCGTCTTCGTATCGTTGTACCTCTATTTGAAGCAAGAGCGTGTTCCTCAACAAGCTGAAGTTATCCGGGTCCAGAGACGCTCCTCGTTCAAAAAAGCGCAAGGCCGCAGCCCGCTCGTCCTTGGCAAGGTAAAAAGAGCCTAACTGTTCATAAACGGTACCATTGTCGTCTTTGGCAAAGGGAGCGATCACCTTATCCAACTCGCTTTCGTATTGAGGATTTTCTCCAACGAATTTCAGGAAATCACTCAACACCTTGTACTTGTTGTCGTTCCCAATTTGGGAAGCACCAAATACGATATCCATGGATCTCATGGCATTGGCCATGTCTCCTTGATCCAAATAGAATTTGTACAATGCCAGATGCGCTAATTCTGAGTCCGGTTTGAACTTGAGCAATGCCTGGGCAGTCTCAAAGGCCTTACCCGTATCTCCTTGTTCGCTGTAGAGATAGATCAGGTTAAGGTAATCTTGTTCGTTTTGAGGATTATTATCGATCTTCGACTGTAGATTATCGATCGCGCCTTCGCTGTCGCCAGTGGCTTTGTAGATCCGTCGCCTCAAAGCAGTTCGATAGGCACTTTCACCCCAGCTATTGTCCAATTCGTCAAGTACTTCCAGCGCTTTTTCGTATTGCTGAGTACGGCTGTAGAGGTTGGCCAGGTCTTCCTTGTATTCCTCCTCGACGGCCATCAGTTTTTTTACCAGTGGAATGGCCGATTCGTAGTCGCGCTGCTGGTAATACAGATCGTACAATGATTCCATCACGTCCCAATGATCGTTCTTAATATCAAGAACCCTCAAGTAGTACGATTTGGCCTCGGGGTATTTTTTCAGGGATTTTAGGTTTTTGGCGGTTTCAAAATAAACCACTGCCAGGTGTTCTTCATTGCTCTTAGCAGCAACTTCTGCCTTTTGCAGGGCATTCAATGCCAACTCATAATTCTCAATTCCCTTCTGTTTAAGTGCTTCAAAGAATGTTTCCTGAAAGGCATCGCTCACGTTTCCGAGGTCGTCGGTGGGTTCCTCCTTGATCTGTTGCCCCATGACAGGCAGGGAGCCGCAAATGATTCCGAAGAAAAACAAAAAGGATGTAATTGTTGCTTTCAAATTGTTGTTTTAGTTGAAGACACTTGGCTTCTTACTTCAGTTGCGAATAATCCCCGATGCTGATGGTCGTAAAATCTCCATCAAAATGCACATGGTTGCCGATCATCGCGTTCTCTAAAGTAGCGTTTTTAATCACAGATTGTGTTTGAATTATAGTATTCTTAACGGTACTATTCTCAATTATTGTGCCTTTTCCTACGGAAACATGCGGGCCAACAGTACTGTTTTTAAGGCTCACACCATCCCCAATGCTGCAAGGCGGGATGATTTTGGAATTTTCCAAAGTCGCATTTTCCGAAACAAGCGGAACCTGATCACTAGATAGAAAATCAAGCATTTTCGCATTAGTTTGGACAGTAACTTCCTTGTTGCCACAGTCCATCCATTCGTCCACCGTTCCTGTCTTGAACACCTTTCCCTGTGCCATCATACGTTTGATCCCGTCGTTGATCTGGTACTCGCCTCCATGGATAATATCGTTGTCGAGGACATATTGCAACTCATTCTTGAGTTCGCCTACTTCTTTGAAGTAATAAATACCGATGACAGCCTGATCGCTCACGAATTCCTGTGGTTTTTCGACCAATTCGGTGATCTCGTTGCGCTCATTCATCTTGACCACACCGTACGCCGATGGGTTGTCTACCTGCTTGGTCCAGATCACGCTATCGGCTTCCTTATCCAGATCGAATTGCGCCCGTATGAGGGTGTCGGCGTAGGCAATAACTGCTGGACCGCTAAGCGAAGGCTCTGCACACATAATCGCATGCCCTGTACCTTTTGGGTTGAGCTGGCGGTAAATGGAAGCTTTCGCACCCAGACGTACGGCCAGGTCCTGAAGGCTTTCAACCACATCATCACCAAAGAAGGCCGGATCTCCTAGAATAAATGCGATCTCGGTGATGGGTTCATTGAGCACGGAGGCGATATCTGCTACCAGCCGATGAACGATCGGCACGCCTGCAACAGGGATTAAAGGTTTTGGAACAGTTAGGGTGTGAGGTCGTAGCCTGGAGCCTCGACCTGCCATAGGTACGATTATCTTCATTGGGGTTGGATGCTAAATTAGTTTTCTTATTCGTTTGTTACTTGGTACCGGTACTGCCAAAGCCTCCCGATCCTCTTTCCGTCTCACCGAGTGATGACACCTCCATCCATTGAGCACGCTCGTGACGCGCAATGACCAATTGGGCAATGCGTTCTCCATTCTCTATGGTAAAGTCTTCGTTTGAAAGGTTCACAAGGATAACTCCGATCTCACCTCGGTAGTCGGCGTCGATGGTTCCCGGGGCATTGAGCACAGTGATCCCTTTTTTGGCAGCAAGGCCACTGCGAGGCCGAACCTGTGCCTCGTAACCAACGGGTAACTCAATGAACAGCCCGGTGCCAATGATAGTTCTTTCAAGAGGTTTTAGGACGACAGGAGTTTGCAAATTTGCCCTGAGATCCATGCCAGCTGAGGCGGTAGTTTCGTAATGCGGTAGTGCGTGGCCCGATTGGTTGATGATTCTTATGCTTGTACTATTCATGCTCTTCTTCAATTCCTTTGTTACCGGTGCCTGGATATGCCAACAGGGGTTTCTTCTCGAGATTTTGGATCAGCAGGTATTTTACTTCATCCTCATAAAGATAGCTCAGTATGGCTTCGTTGCTCTCCAGCTGAAAGGGAGTAACCTCTGGTACAGTATTTTGAGCTTCCTTGACTGGCTCTCCGTCCATGATCACATCGGGACGTAGCTTGTTGGTAAAGTTTCCAACAAGGAGATCGACGTCCTGAGGCGCGATTTGCGCCTTTGTTTTCTTGTTTCCGAAGTAGATGTCCTTAAACTCCACAGCGTCCGTGTAACTGCTTATATGGATGTATACGTTGGTGCCTGAACCGCCCCCCTGCACTCCAGCTACCCAATCCTGGAAATACACCTTTCCAAGGCTGAAGGGAGGTTGTTGTTCGAAGGTATAGCCTGCATCTTTTCCGCCGGCACATCCGGTCAAACCGAATAGCACCAGAGCCACAGAAGTGAGGTGTCCAATAGTTTTTATTCTTCCCATAATTTTTTGAGGGCCATATCTAAATTGACCGTAATTGGATGAACTTAAATGGCACCCGAAAATTGAGATCGGGGGCCTCATAGATCGTGAAATCAAAAGTCTTGCCATAAAGGTACGAAAACCCAAACAGGCAGAAACAAAAAGACCCGTCAAGTTGCACAACCTGGCGGGTCCAATGGTATTGTTAAAATGGTGACTACGCAATTCGACTATCCGGCCAAAGCTTCGGCACCTCCAACGATCTCCAAGATCTCGTTGGTAATCGCTGCCTGACGCGCCTTGTTGTATTGAAGCAACAATTGATCACGCAATTCGGTAGCGTTATCGGTAGCTTTATGCATCGCCGTCATTCGCGCACCATGCTCACTCGCAACACTATCTCTCAGTGCCTTGAAGAGTTGTGTTTTTAGACTCTTCGGAATCAATTCCTCAACGATCTTTTCCTTGGATGGTTCGAAGATATAATCGGCATTGGCACTGGTATCCGTTTCTTCTGAAGTTTCCGAAGGAACAATCGGCAAGAACTGCTCATGCATCACGATTTGAGTGGCAGCATTCTTAAACTTATTATAGATCAATACGATCTTATCATAACTCTCATCGGCATACAGATCCATCAAGCGCTGAGCGATCACGGCACTGTTCTCATGATTGAGGTCGTCGAATATCTCGTTGTTGTTCTCAATGACGGTCTCAGTCTTGCTCAACAAGTCGTTCCCTTTCTTCCCGATCGTCACAAAATCCACTTGCATCCCGGAATACTCGGCATCGATGGCTCTGCGTGCTTCCTTCACAATGTTGCTATTAAAAGCACCTGCCAGACCACGATTGGAAGTAATGGTTACTGCCAGTACCTTCTTAACGGGGCGTTCGGCGG
>JBCCHR010000061.1:0-11550 GCA_039028655.1 Bacteroidota bacterium | reverse complement strand
CTCATATTATTGAGGCTACGGCCACGGGCCCCGGTACGTATATCTTCCAGTTGGATGATGGTCCGTTCCAGGACAGTGGTACCTTCAACGGTGTGGAACCTGGCAATCATATTGTAACGATTAAGGACGCCAATGGTTGTGGTAGTGTGAGCATTGAACTGGGGATCATCGATTATCCTCGATTTATGACGCCAAACCAGGATGGTTTCAACGATACGTGGAACATCATCGGGATCGCCAATGGCGACCCTTCGGCAAAAATTTATATATTTGACAAGTTTGGTAAACTACTCAAACAGTTGAGTCCGCAGGGAACAGGCTGGGATGGCACTTACAATGGCAACCCACTTCCTTCGAGCGATTACTGGTTTAGAGTAGAGTACAAAGAGAACGATACCCAAAAAGAGTTTAGAGGGCATTTTACCCTAAAACGATAAGCAACGACTATGAATACTAAAAGAACCTACTTTAGTTTACTATTAATTTGTTCTTTCTTTTTTGCCCAGGCACAAGATGGAATCCCTACTTATACGGATTATTTTGCCGATAATCTGTATTTGTTGCATCCATCGATGGCCGGAGCGGCAAATTATAACAAATTAAGACTAAGCGCCCGACAACAGTGGTTTGATCAGGATGATGCTCCCAATTTACAAACACTCAGTTTCAATGCGAGAGTAGGAGAGCGATCTGGAATTGGGGCTATCGTTTTTAACGATAAGAATGGATATCATTCCCAAACCGGGGGATATCTTACCTATGCACACCATATCATGTTTTCGCGAAGCGAGGCTGATTTGAATCAAATATCTTTTGGATTGAGCGCGGGATTGATACAATCTCGATTGGACGAAACCAACTTCGACCCCAATGATTTTGATCCGGTGATCGCTGGAATCATTCAAAGTAGTTCCTATTTTAATGTGGATGCCGGAGTTTCGTATAACTTTCTCAACTTCTCAGGACACGTTACCGCCAAGAATATCATATTTCGAAATAGAAACCTGTTTACTGAGGACCTGGAGCCAAATAACCAGCGAACTTATTTGATTTCCTCTGCTTATTTCTGGAGCGCAGCTTATGGAAAATGGGCCTACGAGCCTTCTTTCTTGTTTTCCTGGAAAGAACGTACCGGAGAACAGTCTATCGATGTGAATTTCAAAGCGTATCGGGAAATGGAGTTTGGTCGCCTTTGGGCTGGATTATCGTATCGAAGAAGCTTTGATGGCTCAGAATTTTTGGATGGGAACGAAATTAGAAACCAAAAACTTTCGTACATCACTCCTGTACTTGGAGTGAATTACAATAAATTCATGTTTGCGTATACTTATACTTATCAGTCGGGTAGTGTTCGATTTGAAAGTGGTGGGTTCCATCAGATCACGCTGGGGTACAACTTCCTGGAAGGAAAGATCAAACGTTGGTCGCAGGACATGCGTTACAATGGAATGCTGCGTCCACGACAGTAGCCAGAAATTGTTCAGTAAAAAAATAAAAAAACACCCCGGAAGGGGTGTCTTTTTTTAGGGGATCAGTATTTCTAGTTCCAGGTATAATCTTTCTTCTCGGCCTGTTTTTTGAGCGCTTCGATCATGGCACTTTCCAATCCATTGCCGGCGTCCTTTTTCTGATTGGCGATATAGGCTCTGCGTTGCTTGTTAAGCTCGGAGATCTCCTTTTGAATGCGGTCGCGCTCGGTTCTCTGTTGTTGTACGTACGACTTTAAGGCGGCCGTAGATTTACCTTGAAGTTCTTCCGGGAGGTCCTCGTCTTTAATTTCTTCATAGCTAAAGCCTTCTTCCTCTTCGGCATCCACCAGGTCCCATGTGCTGTTCTTGTACAAGTGGGATCCTTTGGAGACGGTCCTGCTCACGGCATTTTCCTTGCTGTATCCTGCGGCATTGCTGTCCTGCTCCGCCTGTACGGCATACTTTCGCTTTCCTTTTTTTCCATACGGAATGTAGGTGCCGTTGAGCTGGACATTGAGTTGAAGGATGAGATCGTCATAGGGTGAGGCTATGTGAATGGTCTTCTTGTCGTGATTGATGGCTATATAATCCCCATAGGTAAGAGAAGCCCCATCTTTCCAATTGGAATTAACACCATGCGTGTAATCGCCACAGAAAATGGTGTTGACCACAATGTCTTTCTCCTTGGCATTGTTGCCTGCATCCCGATAGTCTACTTTACCTTGTGTGAATGGCTCGTTTCCTGCGATAAAGATCATTTTAAGATCGTCTCGGTCATTGCCCCAATCAAGCTGATCCAAGGAGGCCTGGATCACGGTTCCGCAGTATTCGCTACCACCATTGGTCGTAAGGGAGAACAACTCTTTGGAAACATCGTCCAGATCTTCGGTAAAGCTCAAGATCTTCCGGATGTATCCGTCTCTTTTGTTCAGGTTGTCGTTACCGTATTCGTATAGTGCGATCTGCAGGTTGGGTTGCGCGCTTCGGCATTTGGCATAAGATAATTCATTAACGATCTCCCAAAGTTGTGCTTTGGCCTGATCGATCAAACCATCCATGCTGTTGGATGTATCCAGAAGTAAGGCCACTTTTATATAGTGCTTGCTCACTGGCGAATGAGACTCAGGGACGCTGTGCATTCCCGTTTTATTCGAGTGGGTATCGTTACAGGCAAAGAGTGCCGAGAACGACATCAAAAATAAGATTGTTTGTAGGGTTTTCATGAGTTTTTCATTTAATACGGTGTAAACCTATGGCGATCTTTTTCCTTATAAAAGTGAGGATGAGGGAACAGGGTCGTTCAGTGAGGGAACCTGCCAAAGGTTTGAGCCAAGGCATTGTTTTTGTGCGGTTTTGCTTCAGAAACACAAAAAACACATTTTATGAACCCGCCTAAAGTGCGTATGTTTACGTTTTAAATGAAAAGGAAACTCACACATATCATAGCAATTCTACTCGTACTGGGAAGCGCGTCGGGAATGTTTGCCCAGAATTTGATGACGGAATCGGACGAGTTCGTCCTCAAAGGTTCTGTGATCGATGACGAGGACAGCGCACCTGTGGCCCGGGTGAATGTAGAGATCACGGGAAAGGGATATACTACTACCAACCGGGCGGGGGAATTTCAGATCGTAGCAAAGGTGGGTGATGAGTTGGTCATTCGCAGTGACGATTTCAAGACGATCTATCACATAATTGAAGATCGGCAACGTATCACGGTACGTGTGGAGAAGGCGATCGAAACCAAATTACCGGTGGCTACCCGATCAAAGATGGACACCGTCGATTACTTTAATGTGTATATCGATTCGGCCAGATATGCGTTGAAGAAAGACGCGAAAAAGAGTATTGACTATGTGAACAAGGCATTGGGGTCGGTAAGCGGTAAACGTACCAATCGTCAACAAAATGGGATCGCCTTTGAAACGCTGGGTGATATCAACCTGTTTTGGCAATTACCGGATCTGGCTATCGCCAATTACAAAGAGAGTATTCGTTCTATCCCTGCGGTGGATACGCGTATCAAACTGGCAAGGGCGTTTATGGCCAACAATAACTACCAGGAAAGTATTGATGAATTTATGGCGTTGCTCAAGCAGGACCTCTCTTTCTACCAACAGGTGGAGGTATATGAAGGGCTGGGCGACAATTACAAAGCGACCAATAACGCAGAGGAGAGTGTGAACAACTATCAAAGAGGGCTGGATATTGCCACGCGACGAAGGATCACTCCTAAGATCACCGACCTGAACTCCAAAATAGGAGAGGCCTATGCCCAGGGTGGTGAAGTGGAAGAAGCGGAGGGCTATTTTTCCAATTCGTTGAATTTGTCGAAAGGCGAAAATAAGAAAAGAGCGGTGGAAGAGAAGAACAAGGTAGCCGACTTCTACAATCAAAAACGAGATTTTGACAAGGAGATCGAACTGCGGCAGGAAGCTTTGGACGAGATTCAATCGATGGGTGACGAGGAGCAGAGCGAGGATGATCTGGACAGTCCGTTGAGTCCACAGCGACAAAATTATAAGATTGCCAATGCCTATGTGGCTCAGGACAAGTATGAGGAGGCCATCCCGTTCCTGGAGCGAAGTATTATTGAGGCCGATGCCAAAGAGGACCTGGTGGTTGAAAAGGACGCTCGTAGGAAGCTATCGGAGATATACCGGGATATTGGCGATTTTGACAAGGCTGCGGCCAGTTACCAACGATACGTGGAGGTGGTAGACGAATTGTACATTCGAAAAGAACAGGAATTGTCTCAGGCAACTCGTTTCAGCAAGGAAATTGCCTTAAAGCAGAATCGAATTACCAGCCTGGAAAGTGAGCGTGCCCTGAATGAAAGTCGTTTCCAGCTGGCGTTCGAAAACCAGGAATTGATCGAGAAGAACAATCGTGTTCAGAAGTGGATCATTGGATCGCTGATCGCCATTGCGTTATTGCTTTTGTACACTGCGTACAACCAGAATAAGAATGCCAATCAGCAGAAATATGCCAACAATCTACTGGCTCTGAAGTCGCTACGCACCCAAATGAACCCGCACTTTATTTTCAATGCATTGAACTCGGTCAATAGTTTTATCGCCATTAACGATGAGCGGGCGGCCAACAAATATTTGAGTGATTTCTCTCAATTGATGCGCTCGGTATTGGAGAACAGTGAGGAAGATTTCATCCCGCTATCCAAGGAGATCGAACTGCTGGAATTGTATGTGAAATTGGAACACTATCGTTTTCAGGATAAGTTCGAATACGAGATCACGGTGGACGAAAACATTAACGTGAATCATTTTGTAATTCCGCCCATGCTCTTGCAGCCCTATGTGGAGAATGCCGTGTGGCATGGGCTCCGCTATAAGGAGGAGAAAGGTAAGTTGGATATCACATTCGAGCAAAAGGATGCTGAATCGATGGTCATTACCATTACGGATGACGGGATCGGTCGCAAGAGCTCGAAGGCACTGAAAACCGAGAATCAAAAAAAGCAAAACTCTAAGGGAATGGGGAACATTAAAAAGCGTATTTCGATACTAAATACCATGTACAAGGACAAGGTGGATGTCACGGTAGAAGATGCCTTTGAAAATGAGGAAGGAACCCGGGTACGTTTACTATTAAAAAAGGACTAGATGAATTTGAAAGCCATCATTGTAGAAGACGAAGAAACAAGTAGGAATATCTTGAAGAACTACCTGGCAAAATACTGCCCCAAAGTGGAGTTGATGGGCGAAGCTGCTAATGTGGATGAGGCCCTGGTGCTGATTCGAAATCACCCGCTGGATCTCGTATTTCTCGATGTGGAAATGCCCTATGGAAATGCGTTCGACCTGTTGGACAAAGTGGGGGATCGAACTTTCGAAACGGTTTTTGTGACTGCCTACGATCACTACGCGATCGATGCTTTGAACGCACATGCCTCTTATTATTTGCTTAAGCCCATTTCGATCGACACCCTTATTGAGGCAGTCGATTATGTACATGAGATCAAAGAAAAGGAGAACCAACTGCAGGACACGGTACTTCAGCCGAAACAAACGGCTGTGAGCGGAAAGATCACAATCCCATTGCAAAACGGTTTTGAGGTGCTCCAGATCGAGGATATCCTCTATTGCCAGGCGGATGACAATTACACGCAAATATTTCTTCAGAATAAAAAAAAACTCGTAAGCAAAACCTTGAAGTACTTTGAAGAGGCCCTGAGTGACAATGGCTTCGCCCGGATCCACAAAAGCTACCTGGTTAACATCAATTCCATTACACAATACAAGAAAGGAAAGGGTGGTAGCGTGGTGCTGGAGAACGGAAAAGAAATTATGGTAAGTCCTGCCAGAAAAAAGGAACTGTTGTCTTATTTCGGATAAAATTTGAAACCATGATCATACGACCTGTGCTGGGGAAACACCCCCAAATACCCGACGATTGTTTTTTAGCCGACAATGCCACTGTGGTGGGTGATGTTGTTATGGGTAACGAATGTAGCGTTTGGTTCAATGCCGTGGTGCGTGGCGATGTACATTACATAAAAATGGGGAATCGTGTGAACGTTCAAGACGGAGCGGTGATCCACGCCACATACCAAACCTCGCCCACAGAGATCGGCAACAATGTGTCCATTGGCCATAATGCCATTGTACATGGATGTACGATCAAGGACAATGTTTTGATCGGGATGGGAAGCATCGTGATGGACGATTGTGTGATCGAAAGCAATTCGATCATAGCAGCCGGGGCGGTGGTGACCAAGAAAACTCACGTGGAAAGTGGGAGTATTTATGCCGGCGTTCCTGCCAGAAAGGTGAAAGATATTAGCCAGGAGCTTATCGAGGGCGAGATCGACCGGATTGCCGGTAATTACGTAAAGTACTCCGGCTGGTTCCGGGAGTAAGGCCTTAACGCTCTACATAATGGCCTAGAAATCCTTTTCTGTAATAGTTATTATTTCTGAATAACGGGTGAGCAAATGCCGCAAGGTATTGGCCGGGGCATTGGACACAAATTCAAGCTTCGGTGCCGCGGTGCCTTGATTGAGCATGGCTGCATTCTGAAGCGTATCGCGGGTATGACGGGCAACGGCTTCGCCTGAATCGATGATCTGTACGTCTCGTGGCACCAGAGATCGAATTTGTTCAACGAGGTATGGGTAGTGGCTGCATCCCAACACGATATGGTCGGCCCTGGCATCCAGCATGGGTTGGATGTACTTTTTTAATAGTGCGAGCAGTTCGGGATGATCCAGTTTTCCTTCTTCGATGAGCGGTACCAGTCCTTCACCGATCACTTCGGTTACCTGGATATCTCTTGTGTATTCCAGCGAAGTTTTATGAAACAGTTCGCTGCTCAAGGTTCCCTTGGTAGCTAGTATACCGATGCTTTTGGTGCGGGAGTGCAATGCGGCCGGTTTGATGGCCGGTTCGATGCCAATAAATGGAATGTCGTATTGCGAGCGTAGAACCGAGATCGCGTTGGTAGTAGCGGTATTGCAAGCCACCACAATGATCTTGCAGTGTTGGTTCAATAAGTACTCGGTATTCTTTCGGCTAAGCTCAATGATCTCTTCTTTCGAACGATACCCGTAGGGGGCATTTTTGCTATCGGCCAGGTAGATGGTATGCTCGTAAGGCATCAGGGTATGGATTTCCTTCCAAATAGAAGTGCCACCCACCCCGGAGTCGAAAATTCCAATGGGAGATCGATCGTTCATGCCGCGTTTAAAGATATAAAAAAGACCCCATAGGATATGGCCTATGGGGTCTGTTATGAGGTGGAAGGGGTCTTAAATTCCCAATTCTTTCTTTACATCGGCCAGTAGATCGGTCCCATCGTGTAGGATCAATCCGTTGCCAGGAGACGAGTCCATCACGTACTGGAATCCTTGGGCTCTTGCTACCTTTTGAATGGCCGCTTTTGCCTTTTCGAGAATAGGCTGCAACAGGTCTACTTCTTTTTTCTGAAGGTCCTGCAGGGCCTGGTTCCGATAGTCGCCAATATTTTTTTGCATGCCTTGAACTTCTTCAACGCGCTTCAAGTTTACTTCTTCGGTTTGAGTGGCCGATTCGCCATCGTACTGCTTCACTTTAGCTTCCCACTCCTTCATCATCGATTTGATCTCTGCATCATATGTTTTCTGCAGTTTTTCCAATTGACTTTGAGCAGCCTTCATCTCAGGCATCGCCTCAACGAGTGCTCCAGTGTCTACATGCGCCACCTTAGACTGCGCATTCACGAAACTTGTAGCTCCTAGAAAAAGTGCGGTTGCTACCAAAAGTAATTTTAGATTTTTCATTTTTTGTGTATTAAATTTTTAAGTGTTTAGATATTGGGTTTGATGCTATTTTCCTCCACCTTCGCCTTCACCATCATCTCCTGCTGGGGGTCCTCCGCCTCGGGCTTTTTGAATGGAGTCTTTTCTACGTTGTCTTTCTTCCAATAAGCGTCTTCTCCTTTCTTCGAATTCGGCTTTTTTAGCGGCACGAACCGAGTCTCTCAATCGCTTGCGCTCTTCCATCATTCTAGTGCGCTCATCTTTTTTCGCTTCTACTGCTTTTTCTCTTTCTGTTACTTCCTTCTCTTCGCTCACAGAAAGTTCTTCTCTTCGTTCTATCTCTCTCTTCTCTCTTCGATTGGTAGCTTCTTCGCGTTTCGCAGCTCGGTTGATACTTCTCAATACCTGCTCACTGATATCATTACGATTGGCGGCAAATAACATGACCACATCGGCCGATTTGTCGAAGATAAAATCGTATTTCTTGGCTTCAGCAATTTCCTGAACGATATTAAATACCTGGTCCTGGATAGGTTGTACCAACTGTCTGCGCTGAATGTCGAGGTCGCCATTGGGTCCAAAACGATCCTGCTGGTATTTCAACATTTCTTCTTCGAGGATCTTGATCTCCTCGTCCCGCTCTTCAATAAGCTCCTTGGTTAACAGAACCTGCTCGTTGCTAAGATCAAGCTTCATTTGCTCGATCTCGTTGTTCATTTTCTCAAGATCCTTCTTCCATCGTTGCACCTTGCCTTCTAATTGCGTGGACGCTTCTTGGTACTCTGGAACACTTTCAAGAATGTATTCCATATCGATGTACCCGATTCGCGCTCCTCTTTGTGCATCTGCACTCAGTGAAAAACAGAGTACGGCCAGGGTGAGAATAATGAATTTTGTTGTTTTCATAATTTGTGGTTGTTACTTTGAAAAAATCGTGCCAAACATTAAAATTGCTGTCCAATAATAAAGTGAGTTTCCCATCCGTTCGGGTTCACACCGTTGATAATTGGATCGAATCCATAACCGAAATCAATTCCTAGCAGACCGAAGGCGGGCATAAATATACGAATTCCTGCCCCAGCAGACCTATTTAAGGTAAAAGGATTGTAGTTACCGAATCCATCGTAAGCCCCGCCACCTTCTGCAAAAGCCAGTACATAAATGGAAGCCAACTGCTTCAGCGTCACGGGATACCTTAATTCTAACGTAAATTTATTGTAAATGGTATTTCCGTCGTTGGTAGATAACGACTGGTTGGGATAACCACGTAATTGAACCACCTCTCGTCCGTCGAGACTAAAGGCTCCAAGACCATCACCTCCTACGAAGAATCGCTCAAATGGAGGCACCCCACGGTTTTGATTGTAGGCCCCCAGGAATCCAAATTCGGCCTTGGAACGAAGCACCAGATCTCCCTGGATCGTGGTGAACCATTCTCCGTCGAACTTGATCTTATAGAATTCCAACCATTTGAAACGCTGCTGATCGATCTCCGCGATACGATCTGTTGCGTCGACATCCGTTGGATTACTGGCGAGGAAATCGGTCAATTCCTGGCGCTCTTCGGCGATCGCTTCCCAATCGGTGTTTCCGAAAGCGGAATACGGCAAGGTGAGTTTGGCAGAGATCCCAAATCTGGATCCAAATCGAGGATAGATCGGGTTGGCAGAGGTACTATTTCTACTCAGCCCAATGGTATAAGCCAGGTTGTTGGAGAAACCATCTCCAAAGGTAAATAGACCGGTATTGTAATTTTTTAAGTTGAAATGCTGAAAACTGATCGCTTGAGATAGCTGGAAATAATCGTCCGGCCATTTGAGTCGCTTGGCAAGTCCCACGGAACCTCCTGTAATTAGGAATCGTCGGTCCTCATCCCTTTCCCGGGTGTTGAAGTTGAAAAGATACTGAATGGTATGTGAGAACGAGGTACTCAACTGTATGGGTTTCTTACCCCCAAACCATGGCTCGGTGAGCGAGATACTATAGGTTTGGTAAAAACTACTTGCCTGAGCACGCAGGGCTAGTTTTTGACCGTCTCCCATCGGGATAGGTTGGTAGGCTTCTCCATTGAAAATATTTCGTAGGGAGAAGTTGTTGAATGAGAGCCCAAGGGTCCCAACGAAACCACCGCCACCATATCCACCTTGCAGTTCGATTTGGCTGGAGCCTTTCTCCACCACCGAATATTCGAGGTCGACTAGGCCATTGTTCTGGTCCACCGTTTTAAAGTTGGGCGCAAGTTGTTCAGCATCGAAAAAACCGAGCTGTCCCAATTCACGAATGGTTCGAACCACATTTCGCTTGCTGTACTTTTGACCAGGGCGCGTTCTGATCTCACGATAGATCACGTGGTCGTTGGTTTTGGTGTTTCCAACGACGGTAACGTGGTCGAAATAGAATTCGCTGCGTTCCAGAATACGAATTTCGAAATCGATGGTGTCCTGCCGAACGGCCACTTCCACCGGGTTGATGTCCACGGCCAGATACCCATTGTTCTGGTAGAGGTTGGTGAGGTCCTGGGCGTCGGGATCGGTATTGTCCTGGATGCGTTCTTTCAAGAGTGTTCCGTTGTAAACTTCTCCCTTTTGGATTCCTACGTATTGACGCAGGAAGCGATCGGTATACACGCTGTTTCCAATAAATCGGATATCGCCGAAGTAATATTTCTTTCCTTCTTCCACATCCAGTTCGAGCGAAACATTCTTATCGTCGATCACGACAAGGCTGTCGCGAATCACCCGGGCGTCGCGATATCCATTCTCCTTGAATTTTTCTACCAGGCGACCTTTGTCCTCTTCGAAGCCGGATTCGGTAAATTTGGATCGTTTCCAGAAACGCAAAGGGTTCTTGCGTTTGGTGTTCTTCATGAAACTACGGAGTTTCTTATCAGACAGATCTTCATTCCCCTCAAAGTCGATGGCTTTTACCTTTACCCGTTCACCTCTGTTGATCAAGATCTTGAGGTTTTGACCGATGAGGGTTCCCAGGGAATCCCGGTACGGTACCTGGCTAAACACCACATTGGTATTGAGATACCCTTGCTCCCTGTATTTGTTAACGATGTAATTTTTGGTAGTGGTAATTAGGTTTTTGGTGATCTTCGTTCCCTTACGCAATTCGTTGTCCTTAATAATCTCCTTCACCTTTCCTTTGCGTACCCCTTCGATGATCACTTCGTTCAGTTTGGGAAGTTCTACGATGTACAATTCGAGGTCTACCGAGTCTCCCTCGATATTGGTTACATAGAACGCAATGTCGCTAAATAGGTTTTGCTCCCAAAGTTTTTTGGTTACAGCGCTCAACTTCTCCCCCGGGATATACACACGATCTCCGATCTTTAAACCGGTAAAGGCGATCACAGTACTTTCGTTAAAGCTTTGCTCGCCGGTTACAGTAATGCTTTTTATAGTATATCGGGTTCCAGAGTCCAGTTCCTTTTGCTGGGCCGTAAGATTGCATACCCAAAGCATTGATAAGAGAAATGCACAATAAAAGGTACGGTAAAAATAAGCGGAGGTTCTATGGGTTAAGTTGTTCACTCGTCTTTCCAAATCTTCGTTCTCTGTTTTGATAATTTAGTATGGCTTCAAAGAGATGGTCTCTTCGATAGTCCGGCCAAAGTGTGTCGGTAAAGTACAGTTCGGCATACGCTATTTGCCACAACAAAAAGTTACTGATTCGAAACTCACCACTGGTGCGAATCAATAAATCTACGTCCGGTAAATCACGCGTGTAAAGATGATTATTAATAACCGATTCATCAATATTTGACGGCGAAATTAGGTTATTTTTAACTTTAAGGCTAATCTCTTTAATAGTTTTTAT
>JBCCHR010000060.1:0-11573 GCA_039028655.1 Bacteroidota bacterium | reverse complement strand
GTCCCCTTCGAGTACGATCTGACGGGTAATGTACTTTTTGAATTCGGCTTCCACACTTTCGGTGCCAATAAACTCAACATCGTTGGCCCCTTCATTGTTATTGATCCCCATGGCATAGAGGATGTTCTGCTGTTTCTCGAATCGCTCATTGGCCTTGATACGCGGTTTCAACCCCTGTGCGAATCCTGCCAGGATGGCTCCTACCACGACGACCATGGCAATGGAGAAAATGACCGTATAACCGTTACTTTCTGTATTGATTGCCATAATTATGCAGTTTTAACTTTTAAACGTTTAGCTCTTCTTTTGATGTTCCCCTGAAGCACATAGTGATCGATCGTTGGAGCGAACACATTCATGAGCAGGATGGCAAGGAATACTCCTTCCGGATAGGCCGGGTTGAACACCCGGATCATGATGGAGATAAATCCTATGAGGAATCCGTAGATCCATTTCCCTTTATTAGTCTGGGACGCGGTTACCGGATCGGTTGCCATATACACAGCACCAAACAAGATACTTCCAATAATCAGGTGTTGCCAGAAAGGAACGTTCATCAAGCCATAGAACTTGCTGCTCTCACCAATCCATTCTGCAGAAACAACACCGTTAAAGATCAAGCCCATTGAAAGAGCTCCGATCAAGGTACTTACGATGATCCTCCAGCTTCCGATCTTGGTAAAGATCAAGATGGCGGCCCCGAGGATGATCAATAACTTGGATGTTTCACCTACCGAACCTGGGATGAGTCCCAGAAACTGGTCCTGTAAAGAATACAATGCATCGGCATGCGCGCCATAGGTTGTTACCACATCGGGTGCTCCATTGGCACCTGCCACGGTAAACTCTTGTCCAGCTTTGGCATAGTAACCCAAAATGGTCTCTCCGGAGATGGCATCCGGGGTACCGGCCAATTCATTGGCTTCGGCGACCCAAACCTTGTCTCCAGTCATCCACGTTGGATAGGCGAAAAACAAGAAGGCTCGAATGGTCAACGCAGGATTGAGAATGTTCATCCCTGTACCACCAAATACTTCTTTTCCGATCACCACCCCAAAGACTACCGCCACGGCTAGCATCCACAATTCGATATCGATAGGAACAATGAGTGGCACCAGCATTCCGGTTACCAGATAACCTTCTTCCACCTCATGGCCTTTGATCACGGCAAACAAGAATTCGACCGCAAGACCTACCCCGTAAGACACTACTACTAAAGGTAAGATCTTCCAGGCTCCCAATGAGAAGTTTTGCATGTTCCAAAACTCGGGTGCAAAGAATCCAACTGCCTTGTCGATCTCGCCTGCTGCGAGGTAATGTTGGTACCCACCGTTAAAGATCCCGAAGATCAAACATGGCACCAGCGCCATGATCACGATGTTCATCGTACGTTTCAGGTCGTCGGCTCCTCGAATGTGCCCTCCTGAGTGTGTCGTCTCATTAGGCAAATAAAGAAAGGTATGAAGGGCGTTGAAGGCCGGAGCCATTTTCTTCCCTTTATATTTTTCCTTGAGCGTATGTAATTTTTGCTTCAATCCCATAGCATTATCCTATTTCTTTATACATTAAATCCAGCCCCTCACGAATGATCTCCTGATGGGGTTGCTTGGAAACACAAATAAATTCGGTAAGTGAGAAATCTTCCGGAGCCACCTCGTACATTCCCAGGGCTTCCATCGCGTCCAGATCCTGTACCATACAGGCTTTCAGGATCTGCAACGGGTATATATCCAGTGGGAATACTCGCTCGTAGTTTCCTGTTACTACAAAAGCACGGTGCTCTCCGTTGGTATTGGTGTTTAAGTCGTATTTTTTCTTCGGAAACATCCAGGAGAATGTCAACGCCCGGGATGGTGAGATCTTATTGAAAATGGGTTTGTTCCAACCAAAGAACTCATAATCATCGCCTTCCGGGATGATGGAAACCACGGTGGAATAATACCCAAGATGTCCTTTAGGTGATATGGAGGTACCCGTCAATACATTACCGCTGATCACTCTTGAGTTTTCTTCGGAAAGACCCGAATCGTACACAAAGGTCGATACCTCAGCCCCGATCTTGGTCGTGTAGTATTTGGGTGTCTTCACCACAGAGCCGGCCAAGGCGATCCTACGCTCGGCATTGAACTTACCGGTGAGGATCAATTCTCCAATGATCACCAGGTCCTGGGCACCTACGGTCCAAACGGTCTCTCCTTTGTTGATCGGGTCCAATTTGGCAATTTGCGTACCTACGTTACCTGCCGGGTGAGGTCCTTTTATCTTATGCAATACGATGTTCGACAAACTACTGAAAGGTGAATCGTTGCTTCCTACACAAACGTGTACAGCACCCTCCGTCAACCTACTCAGAGCAGTAACCGCTGCCTGTAGTTCTTTTTCTTTTCCTTTGAGCACAAAGTCCAGATCGGCTGCCAGTGGGGCGGTATTCCAACCGGAAACAAAGATCGCTTTTGGACTACTGTCCGGGTTTGCGATGATGTCGTAAGGACGTTGTTTAATAAACGGCCAGCATCCGGTAGCCAACAAATGGTTCTTGAGCGCTTCCGGTTGCATCGAATCCGGGTTGATGATCCCGTGATCCACATACTGATCTTCCTTGTCGGCTTCGATCGTGATCCTTGTGATCACTCGTTTCGCTCCCCTTTGGATCTCGGTGAGCGTCCCACTCACAGGAGACACAAATTTGATCTGCTCGTCCGACTTGGAATAAAAAAGGACCTCACCAGCTTTGAGCCGGGCCCCTTCTTTGTGTATCAATTTTGGATTAATGAGATGAAAATCTTTCGGTCTTATGGCGAAGGTGCGCGAGCGTGGTGGATTAGCAAGAGTTTTTTCTGCTTCGCCTTTTAATCGAATATTAAGACCTTTTCTAATCTTAATGTCTTTGGACATAGGATACGTGTATTAAAATTCTCTTTGTGGCCCATCCTGAAATGGTTTCAGAATTTGGGCATGCAAAGTTAAGAATTTAATAACGCTTCGCGCAAATTATGAGGCTAATTTTGTCGAAATCGGTACGGTATCGTTTTCGATAAATTTTAGGCACAAAAATTGTTTATCTTTATTCGCTAAAATTTAACACATCATACCATTGAGAGAATTTCTGCTACTTGCCGCGTTATTTTCCTTCATTTCCTCGAATGCCCAGATCATCGAAAAGGTGGAACCGCCGCATATCCGAACCATACAATTCAGCGCCGGCGCTCAGTTGAGCGAACTCCCTATCATCAATTTAGGGGAAACACTTCGCTTGTCCTTCGACGATATCAACGGTGACGAGGCCGATTACTACTACCGGATCACCCATCACAATTTTGACTGGACGGAGAGCGACCTTTCGAAAGGAGAATACCTGGACGGTTTTGACGACGTACGCCTTGAGATCTACGAGAACTCTTTGAACTCCTTGCAGTTATATTCGCATTACACACTCACCATCCCCAACCGGGAAACGCGACGTCTCAAGAAAAGCGGCAATTATCTCATCAGTTTTTTTGATGACGATGGTAATTTAGTTTTCACCAGAAAGTTCATGATCAAGGAGCAAATAGTAAGTGTTCCCGTCGAGATCAAACGGGCCAGAGATCTCAAATACATTAACGAGAAACAAAGTGTACACTTCACGATCAACTCGCCCAACTTGCTTTTGATCAACCCGAAGACCAACGTAAAGACCTTGGTGCTACAGAACTCCAACTTGAAAACCGCCATCACCGATCTCAAACCACAATATACCATTGGCACCGAACTCATCTATCGGTACGACGCGGAGTCCTCTTTTTGGGGCGGGAACGAATTTCATTTCTTCGACAGCAAGGAATTGAGAGGCGCGAACAATACCATCCGCAGGGTGGAACTCACCGATCTGTACGAGCACTATCTCTTTACACGTTTATCCCGTGCCGATGTGCCGTACACCTATAACCCGGACATTAATGGTAATTTTGTGGTGCGCTCCTTCCGAGCGCAGAACCAGGCGATCGAAGCAGAGTACATTCGAATGCACTTTGCACTCAACTATTACGAGGATATTGGCGATAAGGAAATTCATATCTACGGTAATTTCAACAACTGGTGCATTGATGAGAGCACTTGGATGCGCTACGATGAGAAAACCGACAGCTACCGTGCGACCAGGCTTTTCAAACAAGGATTTTATAATTACCGCTTCGTGTTAGTGGATCGCGACGGTTCGGTGGATGAAGGGGCCATAGGTGGCAACTTCTGGCAAACCGAGAACGACTACAGTGTGGTGGTGTACTACCGCGGTCCCGGAGAACGCTTTGACCGGATCATTGGCTACGGAAAAGGAAATTCGTCGGTGATCACCAATAATTAAGGCAAGGTTTGAAAAGGGGTAGTTAATTAAAGAACTTTAGTTAACTTTACCCTATGTCCAGCCAACTACCCGCTACATCCAAAGGCAGGAAAGCCGCAAAATACCGAGGTGCAGAGTGTCTCAATTGTGGAACACCGCTCGATCTAAGCGACGTATATTGCTCCTATTGCGGGCAGCTCAACACCACCAAAAGTTTATCATTAAAGGATTTCTTCGGAGAGTTTATTGGCAGTATCATTACCTACGATTCCCGCTTTCGTTACACAGTAAAGGACCTGTTGTTTCGACCGGGCGTTATCACGCGCAACTACGTTCAGGGCCAACGTTTGAAATATGCCAATCCGTTTCGCTTCTTTTTAAGCGTCTCGATTATTTTCTTTCTCATTCAGGGGCTCATCACCACCTTTGGCAGCGAAGACTCCGTATTTGGCTCGGGTGATTCCGAAGGAAAAGAATTTACGATCGAACGGGATGGCAATAACTTCAATTTCGTTCCCGTCGACGTTGCCGAGGTAAAGGTAGATTCGGTCCTGGCCGCCAACGGTGTGGTATTGGACTCGTCTCTTCAGAAAGAGATCAAGAGCAATACCGAAAAGTTGGATTCCATTATCAAGGCCAATAAGGCCAAGAAGAATGATACGGTGGAAAAGAAGATCTATTATACGGAAGCGGAGTTGGACTCCATGAATTGGGCCAATCGAACGGTGGAGCGCTTTACCATGTACTACAAGTTCTACCAGGAAACCGATATCAAGAATCCTGGCAAAGCCTTAGACAGTCTGGGGCACGAAAACAGCAAGTACAACCGCTGGGCCTATCAAAAAAACAGGGCATTCGAGCAGATCCAGGAAAATCCAGCCGACTTCCTCGGTTATCTCATGTCGAAGGTGCCATTCTTCGTTTTCTTCTTCACCCCGCTTTACGCGATGTTCTTCTGGCTCATTTACTCCAAGAAGAAATACACCTATATGGAACATATGATCTTTATCTTCCATATTTTTAGTTTCGTTTTCCTCGCGCTTCTGGTAAGCATGATACCGGACCAGATCATGGGTACCGACATCCTTTCGGGCCTGCTTTTTGGTATTATCGGGCCGTTCTATTTCTATAAGGCCCTCCGTAATTTTTACAAGGAAAATCGTTTGATAACTATCGTAAAATTCATATTTTTAAACTTCGTATTTTTCGTCAGTGCCAATATCGCGGCGATCCTGTTCTTCGCCGTTACGGCAGCAATGTATTGAGATGGTACAACGCGTTACAAAAGGAATAAAAGTCTCGGTCGAAACCCAGTTTGAAGGTGCTTTTTACAGGGATCATAAGAAGCAATACGCCTTTTCCTATCAGGTGGTCATCGAAAATTTGAGCGACACAGAGGTTCAACTCACTTCCCGCTATTGGCTTATTAAAGATGCCCTCAACAACACCGAGGTAGTTGAAGGCCCAGGAGTAATTGGCCAGCAACCTATCATCAGGCCGGGCCAAAAGCACGAATACAACAGCGGTTGCATCCTGATCGCTCCCTATGGCAGCATGCAAGGCTATTATCGAATGAAATCGGGAGACGAGGAGATCAAGGTGATGATTCCTTTATTTAAGCTGAACGCACCTTTTGCGATGAATTGAAAAGGGCGTACGGCGCGATCACATCGAGGCGTATCTTATTGTCATTCTGAATCACATGACAAAAGGCACAGTGCGAATCGTAAGTGAATTCAAACGGCACTTCCGGGCGTAGTTCTTCAGAATAAAAAACACCGTCAAAATCTACATTTCCTAACTCATTATATCGCCGTATCCTGTAATGGGATTTGGGCAAACCATCTTCACCGGACATGAGCTCGAACCAGGCGTCGCATCCAATACCGGTAAGACGTTGAGCCGCCGCCGGTATTTGAGGCGTCTCTGTTTGAGATTTGGTTGTTACACCCTTCTTTTTTCTTCCGAAGTAATTCACCAGATTCTCCCTCAGGGCAGAACCTCTAAAAGGGGTAATAGCACCATCAAATACCTCGTAAACGGCTCCTAGGGCCGCCTTTTCAACATTACCTACCCCGCTGGGAGTAAATTTCTTATTGAAATTAAGTGCCTTGATGATTCTTTTTTCTGAAGTGGCATGTAGGATGGTATCGGTCACGAAGCGAGCACAGTTGCTCCCCGCTTTGTCGAAGGCTCCGTAGGGAATGCTACCCCGGGACTGAAGGTCCAGAATGTATTGTTCCGCCTTTTTGAAATCGATGGCATCGCATACCGACGCCAGCAAGCGACCCTCCCCATGTGTTTTGTCCGGGTTGGCATCCAACCAATGCAGAAAATCGTTCAAATTGAGCAACTCCCGGCTGTTATCGTCCAATTTTGCCTGAACGGGGATGGCCAATTCTGCATCCGTGTTTGCACCTCGCACGCGGCCCTTTCCTTTAGGAGTAACGTACCGGCCAAAGTCGAAATAACGCGCATCGCCGTTCTCGTTGTTGATTAGGATAAGCGCTGCGTGCCCGGCTTTGATATATTCCCAGGTACCCAGCCCAACAAGTGGCAGCAATTTACAGATCCACTCATCGCTCATGGTAACGAAGGTATCCGGATAGGCCAGGACGATTATTTTACCGGTATAGTTCACAGGCTGGAAGTAGAAATTTGTTGGGTCTGCAGGTCTTCATAGGTGAAGGTGAGTGCTTCATCTCCTTTACTTACCTGGGAAATGCTTTTGGTTTTCACAAACCCCTTGTCCATGATCAGATTACTTTCCGGGTTGCCCTCTCCTGCAGTATGATGAAAGTGCAAAAGTTCTTCCTCCGTAGGTCGGATGGTTTGCATTAAAAAATCAGAAAACCAGGCTTCACGTTTCTTTTTTACTTCGGAATCATACAGGAGAGAAGACGACCAAATGTGCGGCGCAAGGGATTTTTCGCTGAAATGCGCATCACTCCCGTCCCACACCAGTTCGTACAAACGAAGGGCTTCGTTCCAATCCACCATGACTATGGTGAAGGGCTCAATGTCGGTAAAATCATATCCGGCTGCCGTGGTTGCTGCATCTTCCGCCTGAAGTAACTGGGTTACGATCACCCCTCGGCTCATCCGATATGCCTCTTTGCGTTCGTGAGGTTCGAATCCGCCATTGAGCAAGCACACCAGTCGGCTTTTTTCGCTGGCTCCAATCCAGGTACCTCCTGCCAGTTGATCCTTGGGAAATAACAGCCGGGTTCCCTCCATCTCATACACTTGTGGGGGAACGGTCTGTCTGAGGGGTGCTTCATCCCGGTTTGAGGTGAGGATGAAATGTCCATCAGATTTAGGAGCAAAGGTTACCGTGCACATATGCAACTCTGTCTTTATTCGAAATCGAAACTTACAAAAAACTATTCAGTTGGGAGAAGAATATGAGTTGGATTTACGCAAAATCTGATCCCGTAAGGTAGCGGAGGCCACTTATTTTTTTTACCTTTGCGCATCCAATAAATCAACAATAAAAGATACCATGGGAAAAGGTTTTTTTGAGGTTCCAATTGCAGTGAACGAACCCATTTTAGGCTATGCTCCGGGCTCACCCGAGCGCGAAGAAGTTTTGAATACTTACAAGGCGATGTTCAACAGCACCATCGACGTGCCACTCTACATCGACGGAGAGCACATTAGCACCGGCGATACGGCTACCATGTCGCCTCCACACGACCATCAGCATATCTTAGGAAGCTACCATCGTGCAGAGAAAAATCACATTGAGCAGGCCATTGCTGCAGCTCTGGAAGCCAGAAAATCCTGGTCGCAAATGCCATGGGAGCAGCGAGCCGGCATTTTCCTGAGAGCGGCAGAATTGATTGCCGGCCCCTACCGTGCCCGTATCAATGCAGCGACCATGCTCGCTCAATCCAAGACCATTGGACAGGCAGAGATCGATTCGGCTTGTGAATTGATCGATTTCCTCAGGTTCAACGTTCAGTACATGACCGAGATCTATGCAGAACAGCCGGAGTCTACTTCCGGAGCCTGGAACCGACTCGAGTACCGTCCGCTGGAAGGATTCATCTATGCGATTACGCCATTTAACTTTACGGCCATTGCCGCCAACCTGCCGGCAAGTGCAGCACTCATGGGCAATGTAGTTGTCTGGAAACCGAGTGACAGCCAGGTGTATTCAGCAAAAGTAATACTAGACGTATTCAAGGAAGCCGGAGTACCTGCAGGTGTGATCAATATGGTGATGGGAGATCCGGTAATGATCACCGACACTGTATTGGCGAGTCCTGATTTTAGTGGTATTCACTTTACGGGATCCACCCATGTTTTCAAAGATATCTGGCAAAAGATCGGAACCAACATCCACAATTACAAGACCTATCCGCGCATCGTAGGAGAAACCGGTGGAAAAGACTTTATCGTCGCCCACAAAACGGCCAATCCAAAGCAAGTGGCAACGGCCATTGCACGCGGTGCTTTCGAATTCCAGGGCCAAAAATGTAGTGCGGCAAGTCGCTGTTATATCTCCAAAAGCATTTGGAACGAGGTCCAAACCTTGTTGAAAGCCGATATGGCAAGCTTCAAGATGGGATCTCCGGAAAATATGGACAATTTCATTACGGCCGTGATCCACGAAGGATCCTTTGATAAGCTGGCCAGTTATATCGATCAGGCTAAGGCCGATGCCAACGCCGAAGTGATCGCCGGAGGTGGCTACGACAAGTCGAAGGGCTATTTTATCGAACCAACCGTGATCAAGACCGACGATCCAAAATACACCACCATGTGTACCGAGTTATTTGGACCGGTAGTTACCATGTACGTATTTGAAGACGACGCCTGGGAAGAGACCCTTCATCTTGTGGACGAAACCGGAGAATATGCGCTTACCGGAGCCGTGATGTGTGAAGATCGATACGACTTGGAAAAGGCGGTACGCATCCTTGAAAATGCAGCCGGTAATTTCTACATCAACGACAAACCAACCGGGGCAGTTGTTGGACAGCAACCCTTCGGAGGAGCGCGTGCCAGTGGAACCAACGACAAGGCGGGAAGTAAACTAAACCTTTACCGCTGGATCTCTCCGAGAATGGTAAAGGAAACCTTTGTAACGCCTACCGATTACCGTTATCCGTTCCTGGGGTAGTCGAAAATTTAAATCTTTATGTCCGCGGGGCCTGTCTTGAGACAGGCCCCGCGTTCAATGTAGCCTACGATTAAGGCTTATATTTTAAGGGTAAGTGTACGACACATTTGGTCTCGTAAAAAGGCTCCTCGTAGAAATTCGTTAACGGATGAATCACCGCCTTGGGGAATTTGGCCAGTTCCTCGCTAAGGTCCCCTCCTTTGAGATAGAGGATACCATTGCTTAGCTCATGAAGGCTTTTCTTGGCGATCCTCCCTTTTACCCAACGAGTAAAGGTTTCCATCTGGGCAACTGCACGGCTTACAATAAAATCGTAGCGATCGTCTATCGTTTCGACTCGACCATGGGTAGCTTCCACATTCTCCAGCCCCAAGCCCGATACCACCTCCTCAACCACCTTGATCTTTTTGCCAATACTATCCACCAAATGGAATTGCGTCTCAGGAAAGAGGATGGCCAATGGGATGCCGGGGAAACCGCCTCCAGTCCCAACATCCAGAATCCGGGCATCGGGAAGAAATGCCTGCACCTTGGCAATGGCCATTGAATGCAGTACATGACGCAGATAAAGCTCATCGATGTCCTTACGAGAGACCACGTTGATCTTGAGATTCCAATCCTGGTACAGTGCCTCCAACTGCTCAAATTGTGCTATTTGAGCAGGGGTAAGATCGGGAAAGTACTTCAGTAGTAAATCCATGGCGAGTTATCAACCGCAAAAGTAGGATATCTTTCAGAAATTTTAAGAAAAGCACTCACCCTATTACAAGTAAGATGCTTATTTTTGTTCTTTCCCATCACAGGGACCCCACTTAAAAGATCGAAATTGAGCACAGCACGTATTAAATTCTCCCGGGTCGATTCGGCCAAGTTCTTCCGAACCTTAAATGGCAGAGTGAACAATTACTTCAAGGAAAATAATATCTCACGTAACGGAAATTGGCGATTGCATCTCAAGACGGTGATCATGTTCTCCCTTTACCTGGTACCTTACTTTTTGTTCCTTACCCTGGACTTCCCTTGGTGGGCGCAGTTGTTGCTCACTATTGTGATGGGCGTAGGAATGGCCGGCGTGGGGATGAATGTAATGCACGACGCCAACCACGGCGCCTATTCATCGAAGAAATGGGTGAATAAGGTGCTGGGCAGCAGCATGTACATCCTGGCCGGAAATGTATATAACTGGCAGGTGCAGCACAATGTGCTTCACCATACCTATACCAACATCCATGGGCACGACGAGGATCTGGAAGCCGGGCATATCATGCGCTTTTCAGAGCACTCCAAGTGGTACAAACTGCATCGTTTCCAACATCTGTATAGCATTTTCCTTTACGGCTTACTCACGATCAACTGGGTGTTTACAGCCGATTTCCTGCAAACGCGTCGTTATCTGGCTCGCAAATTGTCCTACGGTAAACTGCCCACACCTGCCAAGCAGTGGAGTGTGCTTATCGTAACCAAACTGATCTACCTGGGAATTTGGATACTTATCCCGCTCTTGTTCTTCAACATTGCCTGGTGGAAAATCTTACTTGGATTTTTCATCATGCACTATGTGGCCGGGATCATTTTGAGTATGGTTTTTCAATTGGCGCATGTGGTAGAAGACGCTAATTTCATGCTTCCCGATCCTTCGGGCACCATGAAAAATACCTGGGCGATCCACCAGCTGTTCACGACCGTTAATTTTTCGACAAAGAATCGCATCATGAACTGGTTCACCGGAGGCCTTAATCACCAGGTGGAGCATCATATTTTCCCGAATATCAGTCATATTCACTACACGAAGATCTCCAGTATTGTGCGCAATACGGCTAAAGAATTCAACTTACCTTATAACGAATACAAGACAACACGACGTGCGATCATTGCACATTTCAAACACCTAAAACAAATGGGGGTAAAACCAACCCTTTCTGTGTGACCGCTATGAATCCAAAACTTTCCAACCGCGTAAACAATATGGCCACCTCAGCCACATTGGCAATGGCGGCAAAGGCCCGAGAACTTAGAGAACAAGGAAAAGACATCATCGGTTTGAGTTTGGGTGAACAAGATTTTACAGTGCCCGAATTCGTGAAAGATGCAGCCATTCAAGCCGTACAGGACGACTATCATGCC